>JAQBZB010000301.1 GCA_027622275.1 Planctomycetota bacterium
CCCGGCCCGCTGTTGATACCGCCCCGTCATCAAACCAGCCCGCGTGGGACTGCACACATTCCCACTCGAATGAAAGTCAGTGAACTCCATCCCCTGCGCGGCAAGCTTGTCGAGATGCGGCGTTTCGATCCATCCGCCGTAGCTGCTCAAGTCGCCATACCCCAGATCATCCGCCATGATCACGATGAAGTTGGGTGAGTCAGCCGCTCGAAGCCACGCGGACACACCCAGCAGCGCGATGATCGTCAGCACAGCGACACGGGTGAAGAGCTTGTAACGAATCGAAGTGGCTCTTAGGTTCATCGCGGTAGTTTCTCGGGTGGCATGGACTTGGCCTACGACGACACAGTATCTCCTTGATCGGGTTCAATTGCCAGCGCCTCGCTCTCAGCTAACGGGCCGCCAACGCACGGCCCGGCCCCCCACCACGTGATTAAGCTTCCGTGTTGTCGCTGGTAACCATGTCTTCGAGCCTGGCGGTCGCATTGGGGCTCTCGCTGTCGCCTTCGGGCAAATCGAAGAGATCGGGCCGGAGGTTGTCTTCTTCCAGATGCCCAACCGTCCAGCCTGAACTCACCGAGCGAATTACGACGGCGAGGCTGTTGTTGAAGTTCCCTTCCATCGTCAACACTTCATGACGCTCCTCGTCGTACGCCAACAGCATGAAGGTGTGGCCTGGCATCCGCACGTAATCGGCGTGGATCGGTGTCTCGTCAGTGAGTTCTTGGATGTGGCCGCCGTTGCGATAGCGTCCGTTGAACAGTCGACCGAGATTCGCGCGGCCGTAACTCGCGCCGACAGTCGTTGAACCCGCAGCCCAACGATAGTAATCGTGACAGTCCATCACATACTCGCCATTGCGGCGCCAACCGCGCTGCACACAATACCACTCGCGGAACGTCCGCATGACGATCTGTTGACGCGCCTGCTCGATCGGAGATTCGCCCGACGTCGCGACATAGTAAGGCGTCGGGACGCGGCCAAGCGCCGACTCGGCGTCATACTCCGCCGATTCGCGATGCAGGTTCACGAACAGCCGGTAAACCGTCCCGGACTTCATAATCGCCTCGCCCGCGTCGTTGGTCACGTCGATCACACCAAGTGTGTAGTCATCGTCGGCACTGCGAGTGAGCGAAACGGGACAGTGCAGCACATGCTCCGTCTCTGGTTCACTCGCGTCGATGAGCTTGACTTCGGCGACCACTTGCTGCTCGAGATTCTCGAACTCGCCATCGTGAAGCATCAGGAACACGCGGATCTTGTCCGAAAAAGCGACCTCCTCGGACTGCGCCTGATCGTAATCGTAATAAGCCGACAGCTCGCGATAGCCGGCGGAAGCTTCATCCCAAGTCGGCGCGACTCGCTTGTAGCCGGTCGAATAAGTCTGATAGCTCCTGCGCCGTCGAGCGGCATCAGCCGAGTCGACAGACAGAAGAACAGTTGCAATCAAGGCGAACGATAAGAAGACACGACCGTACATGGAAACTCCTGTTCCTGTAAGTGATGCTGAGGGAAGTTGGGTTGAACACGGCCGGGGAGACCTTGGTAAGACCCGCGATGGGCTGTTCAACCATGCGCTGCACCAAATTCGCAACGCACGGTGAACAGCGTACACATTGAGAACGGATTGCAATAGGTGCGGAGCGCTCGCGACGAGATTTTGATCGCCGGATAACTGCGGCGAATCAGAACGCTGCCACCCATAGATACGACAAGAAGAAAGAAATAGTTATTTATCGAAAACTGCCGGCACCGATGTCAGACCAATCAAACACTTGCGTTTTATCGCCGGGCGACGCCGCGCAGCACATTCGCCATCGCCTCTGTCGCTTACCCCCGTTGCCTTGGAAAAACTCGATCCCTACAAATGCAGTTGCCGATCGAGTGGTGTCCTTGACCGGGATCGTTGCGAGGCCTGCTTAAACAGGCAAGAGTAAGCACCACAAAAACACACCGCAGGCCACTTCTAGTGACTGCACCTCACCCCACCCCACTGTTTCTCACTTTGTTCACGGAGGTAATGCCATGCGTTCTCTTTTCGCAGCCGCTGTTGTTTGGGCGGCTTGTTTCAGCACCTCAGTTGTGATGGCTCAGGAGCCTGATCAAACGAAGCCCGATCAAGTAACACCCGATCAAGCCAAGCCCGATCAAGCCAAGCCCGATCAAGCCAAGCCTGACCAAGCGAAGCCCGATCAAGTGAAGCCGGATCAGGCGAAGCCTGACCAGTGCTGCAATGGCCGCAAGGGTCGAACCCGAAGCAGCCGCCGCAAGTAGCTGTCAGCCGCGACTTGTCAGCTGAATTGTCTTGAAGATATCCCTCAGCATTGCGCGGGGGGATATCTCTCTTTTTTTTAACGCACTCCAATCACATACGAGGGCGTTCGTCGCTCCTTCGAGGTGAACTCCATGGTCAGGCTTAATCTTCGCGTCCCGTTCGCGTTCCTTAGCGTAGTCGCATGCGGCTCCCTTCAGGCAGTTGAACTCACACTCGCCGAGAGCAATGTTGAGCAGCGGAACATTAACGGACAGGTTGTCCAGAGCGAACGAGACGAACAGGAAGCCTTGTTCAACTACTATTTCAGCGAACAGGGATACCGTTACGAAACCAAACTTGCCGACTTGCAGACGGAAGCCTCGGTCCCGAGCTGGCGAGTGCCTTACTCCGCAGCCATTCACCCCGAATCCAGCGGCGGACTCAGCGGTGGCGGCGGTGCAAGCGTCCGGACAACGGGACTCTTCGGACGCGAAAGATCGACTGACAGAAGGGCGTCTGGCTCTTCGGCATTGACCGCCTACGATCGAGCATTCAACGGCGGCCAGAATCTGGCAAGCTCCTATGAAGTCCGCAGAATCATGGGGCAGGACCGAGCCCTTTTCCCGTCGCTAAGGATGCGTCTTAACTCCGAGTCTTGGGAAGGCTATTGCAGCGGCTTCACGGCTTCGACGATCAAACATCCCGAAGCCGTCAACGCAGTCGATGCGGGCGATGTCGGCGGAACGCCCGGCGTCGTGCTGCAACCCGCCGAGATCAAGGGCCTGCTCACGGCGATCTATAACAGAACCAGCGATGAGAGTTTCCTGTTCTTGGCTCCGCCGAGCGCCACAGACGGCGGCCCGAACATGGGCACGTTTCATTTGGCTCTGGCCAACTATGTCGGCCAAGCCGGTTGCCCCGTCGGCATCGATAGAACGAAAGGGCGAACATCCTGGAACAATCCGATTTATGCTTACCGAGTCGGGTTGAGCGGCGATGCCCTCAGCAAAGACGGAGTTCAATATCAAGACGTGGCGACGACGGTCACCTACAGTTTCTACGGCCTGGATTCAACTCAACAAACCGATCTCGATACTGGGGCAAGGGTCGGGAACAAGACGCAGACGATGACCCTTCGGTATACGTTGGCCTTGGATGACGAAGGAAAAATCATCGGCGGACGCGCGAAGAACGAGAGCGGACACTTTCTGTGGATTCCGTTGTATCCGGTTCAAGGGACCGAAGATGGCTCCGCGCCCGGCAACCCGTATATCGACGTCCGGCGTGTCATCGCCCTGGCAAGAGCATCGGCGCTTCCCAGGGTACAACAAAAGTACGATGAGACCACGATTGGTCCGGCGATCGATCCGAAGCTCGAAGCGGCTGTAGCGGACAACAACTAAGCGCTTGAGCGAACGGGCGACGTCCTACCAGTTAGTAAACGAACCATCAGGTCGCGTCAGTCGCGGGCAGTCGCCGACCTTGATCTCGGGATATTTCACGATGGCGGCTTCGTTCATCTCGACGCCTAATCCGGGCACCGTCGGTGGCAGCAGATGTCCCGATTCGAAGGTGACTTGGCACGGAAACAGTTCGTTCAAGACGTGGCCCGGCACGCGGGCGACTTCCTGGACGGCGAAGTTGCTGATGGCCAGATCGAGATGCAGGCAGGCGGCGGTCGAGACGGGGCCGAGCGGATTGTGAGGTGCAATGTTGATCGAATGGGTTTCGCACCAGTGCGCGATCTTCAGGGCCTCGGTGAAGCCGCCGACGTTGCAGAGGTCGATTCGCGCGTAGTCGATCCATTCGTTCTCGATCGCTTCGCGGAACTCCCATTTGCTGGCGTATTGTTCGCCCATCGCAATCGGGACGGTTGTCTTGGCATCCAGCCGCGCCAGCGAGCCGGGGTTCTCGCAACGAATCGGATCTTCGACAAAATAAGGCCGCAGCGGTTCCAGCTCGCGGCAGAGCGTGATCGCGTCGACGGGATCGAGCCGCGTGTGGGCGTCGATGATGATCTCGATCTCCGCACCGACAGCCTGGCGGACGGCAGCGACGTGCTCGACGGCGTCCCGAACCGCTGCCCGGCGATCGAGCGTGCCGTCTCGTTCCGGCAAGTCAAAACGAACGAACCGCCAACCTTCGGCGACCTTGGCCTTGGCGGCAACGGCAAGCTGTTTGGCGGTTGTTGCTGCGATGTGCGGGTAGCAGACAACGCGATCGCGCACGAGTCCGCCGAGCAGTTCATAGACTGGCACGCCGAGTTTCTTGGCCTTGATATCCCACAGGGCAATGTCGATCGCGCTGATCGCGGCCGCCCCGACGCCACCGGCCGGGAAGAAGCCGCAGCGATACATGACTTGCCAGAGATGCTCGGTTCGCATCGGATTCTGGCCGATTAACGTGGGCCTCAGCGCTTCGACAAAACCGGCCATCGCCTGCTCGCGCCAAGTGATTCCGCCTTCGCCGATCCCGGTGATTCCTTCGTCGGTTTCCACGACGACGAAGAAGAAGTTGCGGACTTCGCCGACGATATAGGTGCGGATCTCGGTGATCTTCATGTAGCATGGCCTCCCAGGCCGTGTGTCTTCGGCGTTCGCAAGGCGACACGGCCTGCGAGGCCATGCTACTTGTTGCGTTGCAGTTTCGCTTCGTACGGCGTGTTATAGTGGTGCGTCGCTTACCCGGCAACAAGCCGCTTTTCGAGTCGCATCAATGTCAGACAATCCTTACGCCGCCAAGGCCCTTCTGCCAAAGATCGGTGAGCGCCCGACGCGAGTCCGCTGGTTGGTCTTTGTTCTGGCGAGCGGAACGTCCTGGATGCTGTATCTGCATCGCTACAGTTGGAACTTCATTCGACCGGCGTTGCTCGAAGAATACGGATTCACCAATTCGGAAGTCGACAGGATCTTCACCGCGTTTAACGTATCGTACGCGTGTGGCCAGATCCCCGGCGGCATCATCTGCGACTTCTTCGGGACTCATCTGTTTCTCGGGATCATCATCGTGTTGTGGTCCGTCTTGTTGCCGTGCTTTGGACTGACGGGCAACTTTTACGGCTTGGCGGGTCTGCGATTGGGGTTCGGCGCGGCGCAGGCCGGATGTTATCCAAGTCTTTCTAAAGTAACTCGCGACTGGTTCCCGCTTCGCACGCGGACGATCATCCAAGGACTGATCGCGAGCTTTTTCGGGCGCAGCGGCGGCGCGATGTCTTCGATCATCATGGGCACGTTGCTGATGGGTTACGGCGGGCTCAGTTGGCGAATCGCCGTGTTGATCATGGGACTCGCGGGCCTTCTGTTTGCCGGCCTGTTTCTGTGGCTCTATCGAAGCGACCCGAAACAGGACACGCGTGTGAATGAAGCCGAATTGGCTTTGATCCGTGAAGGGAAAGCCGACGAGACATCCGACGGACCGCGCGTGTTGCCTTTCCGGCGCGTGCTGCGCAGCCCAAGCATGTTGGTCTTCATCTTTCAGCAGTTCATGAACGCCGGTGCCGACGGCATCTATGTTTATCTCATGGGCAGCTACTTTATGACCGCCCGCAACTTCGACGTCGCAACCGCCGGCCTGTTAATCAGTCTGCCGTTGTGGGGCGGCGCGATCGGCGGGGTCTTTGGTGGGTTCATCAATGATGGTTTGATCCATCTGACCGGCAGCCGGCGCTGGTCGAGAACGATCGTTGGTTTTGCCGGCAAGTTCGTCGCCTGCTTGATGATGTTCGTGGCGATTCAACAGGTCAGCGGCGTGGCGGCGGCGTTCTGTCTGTTTGTTGTCAAGTTCTTCAGCGACTGGACGCAGCCGACCGTGTGGGGCACCTGTACCGATATGGGCGGACGCTACTCGGCAACCGTGTTCAGCATCATCAACACGGCCGGCAGCGTCGGTGGAATTTGCACGCCGCTGGTCTTAGGCGCCGTCCTCGACTTCTACAGCACGACGAAGATCGTGGACGGAAAAGAGCAACTGATCACGAACTACACGCCCATGTTCATGGTCGTCGCGGCGATGTACATGATGAGCGCGTGCTGCTGGCTGTTCATCAATTGCACGCGATCGCTGGATCGAGTCGAACAGGCTTCTTAACTTTTTGTGCGGTGTGTTGATGACGATCTGCTTTGCCGCCGGTTCCACTTTTACCGAGCTTTCCGACGATGATTTGCGCGCCGGCTTGTACGAAGCCTTCGCGAAACTGGGCGAGCGACATCGGGTGTTGGCGGTGCCGCCGGACTTCACACGATTCAACAGCCGCGCCGGTTTGCTGACCTGCCAGACGCATGACTACTACGGCGAGCGATTGGTCGACGTCATGCCAGCGCTGGGAACTCACTTCCCAATGCCCGCTTGGCAGCTTGAGCGGATGTTCCCTTCGCTGCCCAAAGACTTGATCCGCGAGCATCGTTGGCGGGACGATGTGATCACGATCGGCGAAGTTCCCGCGGAGTTTGTCGCGCAAGCAACCGAAGGGATCTGGAATCGCCCGTGGCCCGCACAGCTGAATAAGCTGTTATGGGAAGGCGGCCACGATCTGATTCTGTCCATCGGCCAGGTCGTTCCGCACGAAGTGATCGGCATGGCCAACTACAACAAGAATGTCTTCGTCGGCACCGGTGGCCAACGCGGTATCAACGAGAGCCACTTCATCGGAGCGGCCTACGGGATGGAGCGGATGATGGGGCGCGCCGATACGCCGCTACGCCGGATTCTGAACTACGCCCAAGACAACTTCTGCCAACACCTGCCGTTGGTCTACGTCTTGACCGTCGTCGGCACCAACGATGCGGGGCGGCTGGTCACGCGCGGATTGTTCATCGGCGATGACCACGAATGCTTCGCACGCGCCGCCGAGCTATCCGTCGAAGTCAACTTCGAGATCCTGGACGAAGAGCTGCGCAAAATCGTCGTCTATCTCGATCCCGAAGAGTTCCACAGCACATGGCTCGGCAACAAATCGATCTATCGCACCCGGATGGCGATCGCCGACGACGGCGAGCTGATCGTGCTGGCTCCCAAAGTAAAAACGTTCGGCGAAGATCCAGAGATCGATCGCTTGATCCGCAAGTATGGATATCGCACCACGCCCGAGATCATGCGCTTCGTCGACGAGAACGAAGATCTAAAGAACAATCTTTCCGCTGCCGCTCACCTCATCCACGGCTCGTCCGAAGGGCGTTTCACCGTGACTTACTGCGCGGGCGAGTTGACACGCGACGAAATCGAAGGCGTCGGCTACCAGTACGCTGACTTGGCCGAGATGACCGCCCGCTACCGCCCGTCCGCCTTGAAAGACGGCTGGAATGAGACGCCCGATGGCGAGCGGATCTACTTCATCAGCAACCCGGCACTGGGGCTGTGGGCGTACCGTGGACGGCTTGGATCGGGAACCTGAATCAATCCATTCCTGGAATCCAAAGCTTCGACTTCTCGCCACCGGCTTCCGCGGTCTGCGCGTCGGGAGTCCAGAGCTTCGAAGCCGGTTCTGCGGTGGCAGCGGCAGCGGCCATCGCAGGCGGCGCTCCGGGGCGTGGTCCGGCGGGTGTGCCTTCGGGTGAAATGATGCCGTAGCTGACCAAGATCTCGTACAAGCCTTGTGCCACTCCCGGCTCTTGCATGTGGCGCGTCTGTATCGTTTGAACCAACTTCTGGCATTCGGCTGTATCGGCTCGCGAGAGTCGAATCGAGAGTTCCGCCAACAACCAACGAGCCGGCGATACGCCAGCATCGGCCGCGGTCTTCTTCGCATCGGCAACGTAGCTCAACGCATCGTCCACATCGACCGCGGTGCGGATGAGCAGGTCGTAAGTCTCGTTCTTGTCGACCTTGCCGTTCAGGCTGCCGCGGTGAAGCACTTCCTTGGCCAAATGCCGGATCGACTCGGACGCATGTTTCAAGACGACACGACGATAGAGCATCAACAGGTCTTCGTCGGAGAGCTTGGCAACGTCGAGCAAGGGAATCTGGACGATCGAAATCTTCAAGGCCTCGATTCCGGCCGGGTCGATCGTGTCTCGTGTCGGCAGATTCAAGGCCTGACGCAGTTCGTTGAAATCGAATTCGCTGCCGTTTTGGTCGTTGCCCAATTCGAGCAACAAGATCGCCGCCAGCGTCGCAATTTTTCCCGCGGGATCGCCCGCCGCTTCACGCGGCGTTTTTCCACCGAGCGTTTTGAGCGTCAACTCGGGCCAGCGATTCAACATGACTTCGCGGCGTTGCTGTGTGACCAGCTCGCGACGTTTTGCAGGCGACGTATCTTCGGGCAATCGCCAACGCCAGGTTAACGCCGCCGTGACCTTCGGGACTTGGCCGATCACCTCTTCCGTCGGCGAACCGCTCACAAACTCGCCGAGCACTTCCGTGAGCGCCGCCTTCGCGGCGACGAACGCATCATCGCACAGGATCGTGAACTCGATGCGAGCATCGCGATCGGTGCGTTTGCCGAACACGTACATTTCACCGAGCACGTTCGGAATCGCCTCGCGGGTCAGATCGGTTCCGGTCTCGGGAACGGGCTTGTCCAGCAGCCAAAACGCTGCCTTCGGGGGCGGCTCGCCTTCGGCACTCAGTTCGGACAGATCCACCGGCATTCTTGAAACACGCTTGTCTGACAAACAAAGCTCCATCAGTTTCTCGGTGTCGGACACGGTATAGATGAGAGAGACTGAATCGATCTCGTCGACTTCGGCCGCTGGATCGAGCATTTGCGCCAACGCTTCCGCCTCGACCGCTTCGTCCAGCGGAACGTCTGTCAGTTGCGCGTATTTCTTCCATGCCACAACCGCTTCATCGCGCTGCCCGACCCAGCCACTCAGAATGGCGATGTTGCGAAGAATCGCCGCCTGTCCGGGATACTGTTCTTCCAAGACATCCAGCGCTTCGCACGCCGCGATCCAGGCACCACGCAGCGCCAACTTCTTGGCCGCTTCAAAATCTTCGGCCCACGCAACCCCTGCCGGGCAGTCGGCGTACATGTAGTCCTGCTTCAACAACAGCGGTACTTCCCGGAGCATGTTGATTCGCATGAGAAGGCGGATCGGATTCTCGTCCTGGTCACCCGCCAAACCAGCTTGCATCAGAAGATGCCCGCGAGCGGCAAGCACGTCGCCCGATTGGAGCAAGGTTTGGGCAACGACCCCGATCGCGCCGTAGACCGACGGAGCGAGCAGGCCGTCCAGATGCTCCATCGCTTGCTGAAGATCTTCGATCGCACTTTCGAGATCGTTTTTGCTGCAGGCGTGAATTGCCGACAACGACAACGCGACCGGGTTGTCGGGCGAAGCAGCCAAGAACTCGTCGATGGTCGCATCGGCATCGTCGAACTGGCCGAGCGACAGCTGCACATCCGCCTTGACGGCGAGCAGCGCATTCCGCGCGCCCTTGTCGGCAATCAGCTTATGGAGGTGGTCGAGTGCCGACGCGCGTTGTTCGCCTTGGACGGCACGAATGATTTTGTCGAGTTCTGTCGTGATGTCCTTCGAGCAGCAGAACTTGACCTTGTTGCCGCTGCCACAGGGACAAGGTTGATAGGGATCTAGGGACATGAGTCTGCCTTGATGGTGGTTTGCTGGTGGTTTGGCGACGCACTTCTGGCGTAGCGGAATTCGCGGGAAGTCGGACCGGCAAAAACACGCCGCAACGTCCAAATGCCTGCGAATTCGGCTACTTGGCCTGACCAAGTGGAAGCCTGTAAGTGACGAGTATCGTAACAGAACGGAGCTAGGTTGACGACTGGGTGTTGAGGGCGTCGATCTGCGATTGAACGGCGGATTGTATGAGGTTTGTGAGTTCCGCGGCACTCCGCTCGGACTTGCCGGGGGCGAGTTCAATCGGCTCGCCGAACCGGATCGTCACACGCCGATCACCACGTACCGTCGGGTAGTCGAGCCCCAAGACATCTTCTTCAAACTTATCGATCGTCTCGGCCAACCGCTCGATGCTCGGATGGTCGGACAAGTAATCGCCTCGATAGCTGTACAGTTGCATCGCGAAGAACAGATCTTCCATGTCGCAATAGAGTTGGCGCGCTTCGCTGCTGTCTTTGACCGGCGGATTCGTTTCGTCTTCCAGGCACCGAATAATCGCTTGCCGGAGCGACTTGACTCGTTCTGGCGGAGTACCTCGCGTGTCGGCGATGGCGTGCCGCTTCTCGAGTCGCGAGACAACCGTCTCCAACAGGCCGCGAATGCGGTCTCGCAATCGTCCGCTGCACGTGTAGCCCAGATAATCGAGTTCCTTGAGCGCGAGAGCGGCTTCGGCCAGTCGATGGATTCGATCCGGCAGCGGAGCATCAGCGAGCACTCGCAAATGCAGCCTCTCTTCGATCCGTTGCATCGTCGCGAGCAAGCCGTCGCGTGGATCGTCGAGGTACCAGAACTTGATGCCACAGGGCACGATCAAGGCCGGCCGCTGGCTTCGTTTCGCGGCCGTCAGCGCGATCGCCGCGGCCCCTTCCCGGAACGGAGTGACGAAGTCGGTCGTGTGATAGACGTCGCCCTCGGGGAAAATGACCAGCGGATGCGGCTCCTCCTGCACGACTTGGACCGCGTGCTTGAAAGCTTGCCGATCCGTTCCTTCGCGATCGATGCTGAAGCAGCCCAGCCGCTGCATCGCCCAGCATTCGAACCGTGTCGACATCGCGAAGACTTGCCACGCGGTCATGAAGTAGATCGGTTGCCGGACACGGTCGAACGCGGCATACAAGGCGGGTGCGTCGTAGTGGACGGAGTGATTGGGCGTGATCAGCACGCCCTTGCCGGCGGCCACCGCTTCCATCACCACCTCGATGTTTTGCGACTGGATATCGACGAGCCGCTGCCCCTTCCGCAGTTGTCGGCGGCGATAACCACGCGAGATCTTCACCCACCACGGCGTGAGCGTCGCGGGCCAAGATCTCGGCGGTGTGCAATACGGTTGTCGGTTCATTGCGGGAAAGGCATTTCAGCGAAACGCGGTGCATGAGTTCAAGGTGAATCCCAAGGTAGTCGCATTGAACCGAAATTCAATCGGGCCGAAGCCGTCGCACTCTGGGCGGCTGGCGAGAATCAGAAGTATCATGCCACTTCGGGCGTCGCGTCGCGTCGGGGAGTTGCGAGATCGCGATGAGTCATGCGAGAATACGTGGAAAGTGATTATCAAC
>JAQBZB010000302.1 GCA_027622275.1 Planctomycetota bacterium
GGGATGGCTCGCCCAGCCGTGAATGGTATTGAGCTCCGAAATCTTTGTTTCCTGTTGGATTCTGCCCAGGGTCTGTTCATGCCTGAAGGCCACATCGTTCGTCGCGTGTTGGCGAGTGACGAACGAAGACCCGGAGTCCGAGGCCCGTGTTTTCTGAGGCAAGGGCGCGCTACACATTGCGTCATCAAGGCAACCAATGAGGCCCCGAGGTTCTTGACCGCCGCATGAAGACCAATCAAGTGAAACGAAGCCCGGCGGGCACCGACCGTAGGTTGGTCGTGGTGCAGGGAAGGCCGCGAGGCTATCACGCGATTCCAAGCCGACATCGTCCACACGCAGTGGTGAATCCACGGTGCTCGATCGTTTGGAACGCATCACCTGTCGAGCGACATCGCATCCGCACGAAGCGTTTAACAACGTCTTCACGCTGCTCACTGCCGAGCTGCTGTGGTATGCCTTTCGCCGACTGAAGCGAGGCAAATCGCCAGGAGTCGACGGCGTCACGCTGGAGGACTACGAGGAGAACTTGCGGGACAACCTGCTTGATCTCCAAGATCGTCTGCATCGCGGCACCTATCGGCCTCAGCCCAGTCTGCGTCGAGACATTCCGAAAGGGAATGGCAAGACGAGACCGCTGGGCATTGCTACCGTGGAAGATAAGCGACCAACCTATCGGTCGGTGCCCGTCAACGAGCGATCGTCATGATCCTGGAGCCGATCTACGAAGCTGAGTTTAGCGATGCTTCGTATGGTTTCCGTCCAGGTCGATCTTGCCACGCTGCTTTGGCGACACTCGGTCAGATCATCGCGACGAAGAAAGTGAATTGGATCAGCGACGCGGACATCAAAGGCTTCTTTTGATAACGTGTCGCATGAGCGGTTAGTGGAGCTGCCGCGAGAGCGTGTCAGCGATCCGCGAATGCTTGATCTGATCGTCCGCTTTCTGAAGTGTGGTGTGATGCTCGAAGGCCAACGCGAGGCCACCGATGACGGGGTTCCACGACCCACGAAGCGTGTGTGCCCGGCTTGTCTGTCACCCTTACTCGCGGGCACCGACGCGAAGCGTTGGTCTATGTACTTGCATGATGTCTTGGACCAGTGGTTCGAGAACGATGTGAAGCCGCGTCTGCAAGGCGAAGCGTACCTGATTCGATACGCCGATGATTTCATCTGTGCGTTTGAATGCGAATCGGACGCCAGGGCATTCCAATCGGTGCTGCCAAAACGTTTGAGCCGGTTCTCGCTGGAAGTCGCCGAGGAGAAAACCAAGTTGCTACGTTTCGGTCGTTTCGCCGAGCGAGATTCCACTCACTGTGGCGAAGGCGCACCGGGTACGTTCGACTTCCTCGGATTCACTCATTACTGCGGCCACGCCCGCAGCGGTCGGTTCAAACTGAAGAGGAGAACGTCGACGAAGAAGTTGCGAGCGAAGTTGCTAGACTTGAAAACCTGGTTCCACTCGATGTTGACGACTCCGATCGAGGAAGTCTGGTCCACGCTGAATGCGAAGCTCTGCGGTCACTATCAGTATTATGGGATCAATGATAGTTGGGAGCCGGATGCGTTAACAGCGCCAGTAAATATGCCTGGGCGGTTCTGAGAGGGTGCGGCACTCAATTGAGCAAGGAGAGAATATTGTGACACCACAACGGGAAACCAGTGGCAAACCGTGAACACAAACCCTATCCTAAACTCGAAAGATACCAATCTACTCACCGGGAGCGGCGGTCCACGTCCGACTTGAAGCAACGGTTTCTGGCCGCCGCCACGTTAACCGATTCGTCGCCGCTAATCCAGTGTCAGCGACCTGCGTCTGTAGCTGATCGCCAAATCATGTCCATCCAATAACATTGTTCCCAATAATGGGTTGGCGACTATCTGGGTTCGGTACTCTTTGCCAAACCAATCCAAATAGCAGGTGTATGTCGGCAATTCGACTTCTTGCCCGTCCGCGAGAATCGCGGGCGTTGAAGAGTACTCCTTCAGCCCAAGCCTGTCAATTTCGTGACGCGGCAGTACCAAACCGCCATTGAACGCAGTGTCGACCCAGACCAAAACAGACGACTTCGCTCCGTTGGCAACGCCGCCGACATGGACTTCAAGCAGTGCTCGAAGATCATCATCAACGATTCCTTTCATTGAATCATCACTCCGAGATGGAGTGCCGCGACGTGCCCCACTCGCAAGGTGTGCGTCAAACGATTGGGATATGCATCGATCGCCTTATTCACGGCGTCATCAAACGTCGCGCCGAGAAAGTACTCACCCGACTCCGGTTCGATGCACACAAACGCACCGTGATTGCCTTTCTCAAGTGTTTCGCGATACTTCTCTTCGTAAAGCTTCTTTGCTCTGCTTGCAACTCGTTTTGACTCGTCTGACAACATCTGTATACTCCATGCGAATGGCTCTTGATCGGCTTCATTGTACCGAATCGGCGATCTGGAGTCACGTTCGACCGCACAATCCAAAAGGCGACGAAACGGTTGAACGTGAGCGGCGGTCCACGTCCGACTTGAAGCAACGGTTTCTGGCCGCCGCCACGTTAACCGTTCGTCGATGACCGCATTCTCCGCAGTGCAGTATGGTGCGCGGATGCGGTCAAAACGATGTGTGTTTCCCGTGTTGATATTCACATGGACTTTAGATGTCTTCGCCTTGGAGAATTCGCAAGCGAACGGTATTAGTTTGCCTGCTTGCCGTATTCGGGTTTGGAATTGCAGCCGAACGCTACCGTCAGTATTGGAGCACGAACGTAGGCGATGTGTCCGTTCAGCGAACGGACGCCGACATTGCTTTGATTATCGATGGGCGCTCCTTTACGGATTGGCACATGCCCGCGACGTTACGCGCGGGATCCCATCAATTTGACGCAACATGGCGAGGGATTCAGGTCAAAACTACGATCAATGTGAAGCGTGACGACATAGCAACGTGGAACCGGGTTAAATACTCACTGCACAAGGGCCAGTTGCAGGTCGAACACAATTCGCATCTGCTTGACGTTGTTCCACGACCAGAGCCAGAGGTTTTCGCGATCCAAACCGCGTCAGGAAAGTTCTGGCACACTGCCGATAGCGGTGAAATTGTTCTGCGACTCGCCCAAGAACCAGGCGGCGCTGAACGCTACACCCTCCATTGGCTTCGGCCGGATCACAGCGAAGCGTTCATTCAATCCAGCGATGGTCGATTTTTGACAAACCTGTCCAGCCCGCTAGATGCGTCGCCGGGTTCTTTGAGGCTCGCCGACGTAAACGGCTGGCCATCGGTATTCAAGGCTGATCGCGTCGAAGACAGCGAGTCATGGATAGAATTCGCCACCTCTCGCCACTTCGTGGGGGTTGACGCTGATTCGAAACGGGTACGAATCACTGCCTACGAACTGTTTGCGTCGCCGCACCTCTTGATTAGCGCCACTGGTGAATCCAACATTACCAAACCAGTTCCTCTACCACCCGCGATCACTGTCGCTCAAGCCGCTTCTAGCGCGCCATCCGTTCGACGGTTCAAGGGACACACCAATGTGATTCGCGCGGTCGTGTTCACTCCGGATGGTAGACACATCATCAGCGGAAGTTCGGAGGGGACGATCCGATTCTGGAATGTCGAGAGTGGTAAGCATGTCCATACGATCCAAGCGCATCGTCCAGTCATGTCGCTTGCCATTTCTGGCGACGGTAAAACTCTAGCAAGCGGCATGGCCAACGAAGTGGTTAAAATCTGGAAACTGCAACACGATTCTGAGATTACTCATCACGATGAACGAGTTCTGTCGCGCGAGCACAGACACGGTGGCACCGGCCCGTTCAGGCACAGTGGCGATGTTCGGTCGATCGCCTTCTCGCCCGACGATACGAAAGTCGCTGCTGCGCACAACGGCATGCGCGTTTGGAACTTACGTGCGCCCGACGAAAGATGTAAGTCCTCATCGATTATGGGACCCGTCACATCGTTAGTATGGTCGCGTACCGGTGACCGGGTCTTGATGTGTGCTGAAGAACGATCGTTGTACTGGTGGCCAAAGAGTACCGACAGCGTCTCTCGCGACGCCCGGTCGGGGAAGATTCTCTTTCGATCGGGTGATCATCCGTTAGTGGTTGTCGGAGGGGACATTCTTGATCCGGAAACAAATCAAGTAATGTACACGTTTAAGCAGCGACAAGGCGTCCGGGCGGTGTCGGCGCAGATATCAGCTCGACGAAAACTGCTGGTGACTGCAGATGTGCTCTACAGAACGAAGAGCGAGGCGGAGCCTGATGAACTCGTGACTGTTTGGGATTTGACAACGGGTCGGCAGCTTTCGGTCTTACGGGAACGATTTGGGCAAGTCGGAAATATTGCGATCTCGCCAAATGGTGAGCACGTTGCTTATGGCAACGGCATTCGTGAGACTGGCCATTACCTGCAAGAGAAGTCCACCGGTGACTACGATCTTCGTGTATGGAAAATAATCAACGACGAACCATGACATGGACCGGAGGACGCGGCCGCGCTGCGACAAGTGGTAGCTCGTTCGCGCGTCCCCGGTCATATTCGTTCGGCATTTTACATCGGGAGATCGTCATGTTTTGCCCAAGGTGCGGTACCGAGCTCCCCGAGGCAGGCGACTGCCCTTCCTGCGGACAGGCGAGGCCAACCCTTGATGCGCCGCCGACACCACAGGTCACGGTCCCCGGCACTGACCGGGCTAATGCGATCGGGTGCGGATTGGGCAGCCTCGCCATCGGCGTCCTTGTCGGGATCGGAGTCAGTATCTTGATTTGCATAGGGTATTTAAACGAAATTGGGAATGCCTTCGGACCTCGGTTCGGTGGCAAGTGAGTCCAACCGCGAACGGAGAGAGCCTGCGCAACGCAATGGTCAGCAAGCCGAACCAAATCGCTGCAGCAGACGTCGGCCGCAATCCTGGTTGGTCGCGGCATACAGGGCCCCGGCGCGGCCGTCGCTGCTGAGCTTGGGTCGTGCGGCAGACGACCACTTTCCGAAGGAAACCGTCACATGAGTATTAACAAATCCATTCGCCTATTGTCTTTTGCCTCCACGTTCCTACTCGTCTCCACCGGCAGCGTCAGCGCACGCCTTGTTCGCCATTGGTCGTATCAAGAGCTTCTCGACAAGTCTGACTTAGTGGCCATTGCCACTCCCAGGGCCACCAACGACACCGAGGAGCATATCAACCTTCCAGGGCTCGCGGCCCAGCGCGTTGTCGGCGTCGAGACTGAATTCGCCGTTTCCGTCGTGCTCAAGGGGGATAAAGCGCTCAAGAAGTTTTCCCTTCATCACTACCGCGCCGAGGGGGCGATGGTGGTTCGTAACGGCCCTACTTTGGTCTCCTTCGCTCCCGGCGAGAAGACGTTTATCGCCTTTCTCGTCCGGGAAGCTGACGGTCGCTACGCGCCTACGGTTGGGCAGGTGCATCCCGGAATGCAAGGCATCCATGTACTCGGCGGTGCGGGCAAGTGAACGGGGGACCGAAATCGGGTAGCCGGGCGGGTTTCCCCGCCCAGCCCCCACGGCAAGCGGGTCCGCACAGTGCTTTCAAGACAACACAGCGCGGTTCAGGCGGTGACTAACGGCTGGGTGGCACACAAAACCTATGTCGATGCCGCTCTGCCGACCGTCCTAACGAGCATCTGCCAGAACGCAACGCAGACCGACCGCGTCATCGCGACTCCTGGCGGAATCGCCATGACGATAAGAACTCGTCAAACGATCGGCTTTGTCTTTCCAACTGCCGCCGCGGAGCACTCGCTTGGCATCGGCATCGCCGCCTCCCCACGAACGGCCATCGCTCGGAGCGCCCTCGTAGTTTTCATGCCAATCGTCCGAACACCATTCCCACAAGTAGCCATGCAAGTCGTATAAGCCCCAAGCGTTGGGCTTCTTCGCTCCGACCGGCGGATCGTTGCCCGCCGCGTTGCCAGTGTGCCAACCGAAGTCGTCCAGCTTCGCCACTTCATCGCCGAACGAATACACGGTCGTAGTGCCAGCTCGCGCGACGTATTCCCACTCGGCCTCCGAGGGAAGTCGAATCACTTGGTTTTCGTTGATCAACTTCGCGGCTCGCAGCAACTCCGTCGTCTTTCGGCAAAACTCGACCGCTTCATCGAACGAGAGCATTTCCACCGAGTTGCGTTTTCCCGTCCAGCGCGATGGGTTACTTCCCATCACGGCTTCCCAGAGGTTTTGCGGGACTTCGTACTTGGCGATCTCGAACTTGTAGGCGAACGACACCACATGAGCCGGGCGTTCCGCGCCGCTGCCATCGGAGCGTCCCATCGTGAACTTTTTGGGAAACGCCCCTTCGCCGGGCGTGATGGCGATAAACTCGCCGCGAAACACTTGCAGCAACTCCGCCCCCGCGGGCTCCGGGTCTGCGGCCACGATCATCGCCAAGAACAAAGCCGTCACGATGCAACTCCGATTAGGATCGCTTCACGGGTGAATGTCGTCAGCTGGCGCTATTGCCTTCGCTGTAGATGCTGCCACGTCGAAATGCCTCGGCGATGGCTTGCGGCACTTCGGCCTCGGCCAAGACGAGCAATGCGCGATTCTCGGCGACTTTGGCTTTCATCTCCTGCTCTTGGGCAACCGCTTCGGCGCGTCGTTGTTCCGCCATCGCACGCGCGACGCGTGTGTCGGCTTCGGCCTGATCGGCTTGCAAGCGAGCGCCGATCTGATCGCCCACGTCGATATCGGCGATGTCGATCGAAACAATTTCGAATGCCGTATGAGCATCGAGTCCGCGATTCAGCACGGCTTTTGAAATGCGGTCCGGGTTCTCCAACACTTCAAGATGCGTATTCGAAGATCCGATGGACGTGATGATACCTTCGCCCACCCGAGCGATCACCGTCTCTTCGGTCGCTCCGCCGATGAGTTGTTCCAAGTTGGTACGAACCGTCACACGAGCGCGAATCCGCAACTCGACGCCGTCTTTCGCGATCGCGCTGAGAAACGCCTTGCCGCTTCGCCGCGTATCCGGGCAGTCGATTACGCGGGGAGAAACGCTTGTTCGTACCGCGTCCAAGACATCGCGGCCGGCCAAGTCGATCGCGGCCGCGCGATCGAAGTCGAGGTCGATGCCGGCGCGATGGGCGGCGATGATCGCGTTGATGACATTCATCACGTTGCCGCCCGCCAGAAAGTGAGCCTCGACCCGCGCGGTGCTAATGCCGTGTCGGCGACCGATGTCGAGACCTGCTTGCGCCGCCATGATCTTGGCGGCGACAATGATCCTGGGATTCACTTGGCGAAAGCCCATGCCGATCAGGCTGAGCAGACTGACATCCGCGCTGGACATATACGCCTGGACCCAGATGTTCCCGTAGACCATCGCGGCGATGCCGAAGATGCCGACAAAAATGACGCCGAAGATGCCGACGCCAATCAGAACGGGCATGACCCAATCGGCGGCCAATAACAAGGGAAACATGTCTGACATCTCAAGTCCTTTCTTCATGGCGGCAGGGCGCGACTGGTACGAGCTTCCGAGCCGCTGTCGAAAATGATACTGGATTCCGCCTCAGGAATACAGCAGCCGACTGCGATTTATACGACGGAAATTGTAGACTGCACACTCCGTGTGCAGTCTACATTCAATGCGCCTCAAATCAATTCCGGCATCGGTTCGTAGTCGTCGACCAGATAACGAGGCCGGCCCGACAGATCGCGAACCGTGGTGCGAACCGGATCGATACCGAGGAATCGATAGAGCGTGGCGTGGACTTCGCCGAAATGCACCGGCCGTTCCGCGATGGCACCGCCAAGTCGGTCGGTGGCCCCGATCACTTGACCGGTACGGAAGCCGCCGCACGCAACTAGTCCGCCGCCAACTTGTGGCCAGTGGTCGCGGCCGGCATTCGCGTTGATCCGAGGTGTGCGACCGAACTCGCCCCAGGCAACAACGGCGACGTCCTGATCCATTCCGCGGGCGTGCAGATCTTCGATCAATGCCGACAACCCTTGATCGAACATGGGCAGGTGAGTGTTCTTGGCTTCGCTGAAGTTGCTGCTGTGGAAGTCCCACCGGCCGAAGTTCAACGTGACGACGCGAGCGCCAGCCTCGACCAACCGTCGCGCCATCAGAAAGTGTTCGAGATTTCGAGGCGCTCCGTCACCATAGCGTTTGGGATCGCCTTTGCCGTATCGTTGGAGAACGGCGGGATCTTCCTTCGAGATGTCGAGCGCTTCGGCGAGTTTCGTTGACGTGAGAATGTTGAACGCTTGTTCGTTGATCTCGTCGAGTCCGGCAAGATCGCCGCTCGCGTCAACCTCGCGACGGAGTCGATCGAAGCTGCCCAGCAATGTCTTGCGATCCGCGAGTCGATCACCGGACAGATCCTTCAAGGTCATGTCGTTCCGCGCCGGGCCCGAGGGACGAAACGCTGCGTTTCCGATGCCGAGAAATCCGGGCAGGCCAGGCGATCCGTAAGGTGGATGACCCGCGTCGGGGGCTAAGCCGACAAACGGAGGCACCGAGGGGCTGGTGGGCCCCTTTAACTTGGCAATGGTCGAGCCGAGAGAGGGCCAGCCGCCTCGCGGTTCATTTTGCTTCGCCCGGCCGGTGTAGCAGATATGGGAATCGTGAGCGCCACTCGGAGAACCGTACACCGATCGCAACGGCACGAGCTTGTCCATAATGGCCGCCAAACGCGGCATGTGTTCACAGATCTGAATGCCAGGAACCGGCGTCGCGATCGGTTGAAACTCGCCGCGAATCTCGGCGGGCGCGTCGAGCTTCAAGTCATACATATCTTGATGCGGAGGAGCGCCAGCCATATAGATCATGATGACCGACTTGTGCGAGTTTTGAATTCCGGCAGCAGCTTCCCCTCGCAGCAGTTGTGCAAGCGTCAATCCTCCCAGACCAAGCGCACCGATTTTCAGCACGTCACGCCGGGTCAGGTGGTCACACAACCGATAGCGGTCGCCGGTAACACGAAGCATTGTCGTCTCCGAATGCGGGAGTGGGTGGGCCTGACAGGTTGGGTCGAATGCAGGTTCGGAAGGCAGCGTCTGTAACACGGTTCATTGTATCGGAACAAATGAGGTCCATCCAACCTCAAAAGCCCAGTGTCCCGAATTCGTGCGAGGCAAGAACTTCGCGGATCAATCGGGAAACGCGGCCAAAGCATCGGTCGGTGTTGCGTAGACGTCGAAGACCGTATTCTCGAGGTTTAACGCCATGAAGGCGTCATGCACGTGCTTCGTCAATCCGCACAGCTTAAACACGCCCCCACCCGCGACGACGCGTTTCTTGGTTGTCAGCAAGCTGTTGATGATGCCGGTTGTGCAATATAGAACGGCGCTGAAATCGACCAAGAGCTTCGACGGTTTGTCCTCGTCAAGAAACGCCATCAATTCCTCGTGCGCGGCATCCTGCAGCACCAAATCGGATAGCTCGGCATCGACGAGCCGAAGGACGGTGACATCGTCTTGATGTGCGACCTCGAACCTTTTGTATTCAGCCATCATGCGGCTCCTTCTCGGGATCGCTCGGATGCGCTGGCATCGCGAGCTTGCGGGGCACTGCGGAGAATTCAACGCACATAGCCTAACGAGCGGGAGGCCCGCTGAAAAGGCACTGCGAACAGCACATTGCGAACAGCGGCTGTGAAAGCGCCTGGAGTCCGCCAGCGGAACGCCAGCGGAACGCCAGCGGAAAGGCCCTGACGGAAAGGCCCCGGTGAAAAAACAAAGAGAGGTGGCTGGCTCTTCCCAGGACCAACCACCCCTCAAGCCTCAGGCATCGGCTCTCGCTTCGTAGATTAAATGACCAGAGTTGGCAGGCGGGTCGTAACCCTACCGTCGAAACTCGGCAGCGTTCGAGACTCGCTCCCGCCGCGACCAACTCCAGTTGCTGTTCGCTTATAACTCGCCCTCGCAGGCCAGTAAGTCAATGTCGTCCTTCGAGACGTAATCCAGATCGTCGATGCACAATAGATCGACGAATCCATCTTGGGCGAAGATATAGTCCCTGCCAGCTCCGCCGTCGAAGTAGTCTTCGCCCGGGCCGCCAACGAGCACGTCGGTGTCATCGCCACCGAACAGCCGGTCGTCGCCCGCGCCGCCGTCGAGCACGTCCATTCCCGCGTCGCCACGAAGTTCGTCGTTGCCAACCCCGCCGACCAACAAGTCGGCGCCTTCGCCGCCCGACAAGCGGTCGTTGCCAAGCTGGCCAAAGACCACGTCGTCGCCCGCTCCCGCGAAGATCGAATCGTTGTAAGTGATTTCGGGAGGCGGATCAGCACTAACCGGATCGACGGGTTCGACCGCCCCGTCGCGGACGAGTAGTGCATCCGCGATGGCGCTGACCGCTCGAACCTTGTCCCGTGTCTCGACATCGACATCCGCAAGGCGGAAGATCGTATCGCCGAGGATCAAGTCCGCAGCGCCGCCGTTACCTGCGCCGTCACCATAGATTCGGTCGCTGCCGGTACCGCCAAGGATCACGTCACCACCAGCACCGCCGGTCGCAGTGTCGTTGCCGTTACCCGCCAGAAGCACATCGGCTCCTTCGCCGCCATCAAGGAAGTCCTCGCCGCGATTCGTATCCATGAAGTCGAGCGAGTACTTTACGGGGTCGGTGTAGCCGGCTGGGTAGTTGTTCGTCGCGTCTCCCCAGAGCCAGTCGTCCCCTGAACCGCCCGACAACTTGTCGTTACCGCTGCCGCCCACCAAGTAGTCGCCGCCGTGACCTCCTTCGATGCTGTCGTCACCGGCACCGCCGAAGATGACATCGCCGTCGCGACCGCCGTCCAGTCGATCGTTGCCGGCGTCGCCTTCCATCCAATCGCTGCCCGAACCGCCACTGAGTGAGTCGTTTCCGTCGTTGCCGAACACCTGATCGTGGCCTTGTTCGCCGTACAGTTTGTCGTCGCCACTACCTCCCCAGATCACATCGTTGAAACTTGGTCCTGGCTGCGGCACCGGTTGCACCAAAGCCGTCGCGGTGAAGCCGATAACTGACGTCGCATCAAGGGTTGTATCTTCGCCTCCCTCGGCATCCGGCGAGACTCCGCCGGCGGTCGAGGTGATGATGTCGGCGTCGCCATAGATCGTGTCGGAACCCTGCATGCCAAGCAGCAGATCATCCCCCGCACCGCCGTAGATGTTGTCGTTAAAAGTTGGACGAACCGCATCGACGGTATCGACTTCGCGAGCGCGAAGTTGTGCGTCAATGGCAACGCGGACGGGCTCGTCAAGCTGTGCGAGCCGATCCGTCACGCGCGGATCCGTGCCATCCGTTGCGAACCGCCAATCGCCCAGAATGACGTCGTTCCCGTTGGCACCTGCCAGCGTATCGTCTCCGGCACCGCCAATGATCACGTCGTTGCCGTCGTCGCCGCGG
>JAQBZB010000303.1 GCA_027622275.1 Planctomycetota bacterium
TAGCCGTAACTCTTTTTACAAACGTATGTTTTGAAGAATACTCACCGGTTCATGAATAATCCGGGTTAGCCATTCTCGGCGGAAGCATTAGACATGATCCGTCTCACAATCTCAAACCAGGCGGCGGTTCGCTCAGGGTTTTTGTTTTATCCAATCTGCCGCAAGTGCAAATGAGTAGGCCGTGTGCTTCCCGGCGATCCCAAGCCGACACGGCCTGCGAGGCCATGCTACTTCTGACGCAACTTCAAACAAACGAAAGCCCTGACGGTTCGCTTGGACTAGGACCACTAGACCGGCGCATACGTCAGGAAGCCCCGCACCGTTGCCAAGAATGCGTCCGGTTCATCCGCCGCAATCGAGTGGGAGCTGTGGGCAAAGATCTTCAGGTTCGCTCGCGGGATGAGGTCGGCGATGATTTGCGAATGGTGCGGCGGGCAAATCCAATCACTTGCTCCGGCGAGTACCAACGTCGGGCAAGTGATGGTGTGCAACTGGTCGGTGAAATCGAATGTCTGCAAGAAGCCGCCAAAGCCGAAGTTGAGTTGCTCGAAGTTGCGAATGCCGCACTCCCAGCTGGCCTCAAACTTCTCGCGATCGAACCGGATTGAATACATCGGCCCCATCTCGCGGTAGTATTCGTGTAGCTGTTCGAGCGATTCAAAGTTGGCGTCCCACAGCCATTGGCAAACGCGGATTTGATCGGGCGTACCACGCTCGTCGAGGATCCGCTTGGCGTCTTCGATGAAGCGAAAGCTGGGCGCGGTCGCGACGAGAATCAGGTTGGCCAATCGGTCGGGATAGCGGATCGCATAACCTTGCGCCACCATGCCGCCGTAGGAAGACCCGAGCAGCGAGATTCGTTCCAGCCCGAGATGCTCGCGCAACGCATCGAGATCGTCGATGTTGTTGTCCAGCGTATGCGTTGCCGGATCGCCCGGCGAGCTGCGTCCCGAGCCGCGATGATCGACGTAGACGAGTTGGGCCGTGTCTCGCAAGTCGGCCACTTGAGTCTTGAAGCTCGAATGATCTCCGCCGGGACCGCCGTGCAGGAGAAACAACGTCGGCCGCTGGACCATCTGGCCTTCGCGCGGCACCAGGCCCAGGCCGTCAACATCGAAATAGATTTCTGCGTCACGCACCTTGGCACGCATGATGGATCACCTCGAACATGGTCGTCTATTGTGCCGTCCGCAAGCTCGGGCGGTTGTCGGCATCGAACAATCCCTGGGTGCCGCGAAACGGCACGCGATTGATGACAGCGGCCTGCGGCGAATCCTCTCCTTCGGCAACCTTCTTGATGTCCTCAATCGTCATTGCGCGTCCGTAGAGCCGGACATCGCTCAACTTGCCATTCAAGTAATCGTGAGCACCGAAGCCGATGTTCAAGGGCTGATCGTTCGAGATGTCGTAATCTTCGGCCTTGTATTTCGGCGACGTTGCCACGAGTTCGCCGTTCACGTGCAGCCGCAGTTGGTCCTTGTCCCGCACGGCGGCGAGATGCACCCAGCCGGCTGGCAAGGCCCGATCGTAGGTCACGTTGCGGCCGATCTCGATGGAATGAACGCGTCCCGAAGGCAATGTTCCGGCGAAAAGACGTCCCTGAAAAACGGCCATCGTCCACGTGCGGCGATAGCGGACATCGGGAGTGAAGTCGAGTCGTCCGATCTGGGACCACTGCGGATCGTCGAAACGATAGACTTCGGCCGAAGGCAGCGTCCCGGCGTACATTTTCCCGTTATAGACAATCAGCGGCATCGTCTCCTTCTCTTCGCCCAATCGTCCCGCCGGAAGCCACTGCTGGCCGCCACCCCACCGAAACACTTTGGCGTTCGGCCACTCGCTGACATACAACTGGCCGTTGTGTGCCGCGAAGCCATACGTCTGATGAGCGCCTTCCAAGACGCCGAGGTGTTCCCACTGACTGCCATCGTACCGATAGACGGCTCCTTCGTCGTAGCCGGTGGCAAAGATGTATCCGTTGTAGACCGTTAGCGACTCGACGCGCTTTCCGTCGGGCGTGCCGCATGACGTCCACTCGGTTCCACCTTCGTAGCGAAAGAACCCCGCCGGCGCATACATCGATCCGGCGTAAAGTTTTCCGCGATAAACGACCATGCCGTTGATCGCTTCGGTGTCAGGCAACGTGCCACAATGCACCCAGCGATCGTCGCCATCGTAGCGATAGACTTTGCCGCCGAGGTTTGGATTCTCGGACTCGGTTAAGGATGACCCGGCCAAGCGGTATTTGCTGACGCCGACGTAGAGTTGTCCTTCGTAAACGGCCAATGACGAAACGGCGTTACACTTGTCCGGGCTGCCGCAATCCGTCCACGTTTGGCCATCGTAGCGAAACACCCGCCCCGCTTGCCTGTCACCAGCTTCGCAAGTCCCCACGAACAGTTGCCCTTCGTAGACCGCCATGCCGTAGATCAACACGGCGTCGCCCAACCGTCCATGATCCTTCCAGTGGCCGACAGGAGATCCATTATCGATGCCGAAGTGCAAGTGGCGGTAGTTCGCTTGCGAGGATGTCACACCGGCATAGTTTTGGATGCTGAAGTTGAAACCACGTCTGCTGACCGGATCATACTTGCTGATGAGATCACCCAACACGTCGTCCAGTTCCTCTTCGGTATTGACCCACATCGCGATCGAGAACTCGTTCGCACCGAGTTGCAGCGAATCACTGTTCCCGACCTCGATGCGGCTTCCGCGACCGTCAAAGCCAGCCGCGGAGCCAGCTTTGCCATCGAATCCGATCGCTTTGAGATCGACACCGCGATCGCTTCCATGATGGCCCTGAGGCGAGGAGTCCTTCACATCTCCCGCCAGCTTCCAATGTCCCATCAGTCCAGGCTGATCGGCCAAACTCGAACCAGCACCTAAAAACGCCAAGCCGACGCTCAGCATCCACCAGATCACGTTTCGTTGTGGTGTCATGGCAATAAAGTCCTCGAGTCAGAGCGTGCTCTCCGTCGGTTAAACCGGTTGCTCCTCACTGGATCCTCGTCGCGCGGCCGTTGATCGCGGTGGAACAGATCGCCGTGACTATAACGGCTGCGCGAGCCGGATGCGATCAACTTCCACGACATCGGGCTAGAGCGTAGTTCAGAACCCGGATTTCGGGAGGGCGAAGCTCCTGCTGAGCCTATGTTTGCGGAGTCTCGGCTCGGCGGGAGCCTCGCCCTCCCGGTTTTGAAATGCGTACTAGTGTTTGTAAATCTTGTGCTGCGGCCGGCCGGACAGAATCTGCTCCTTGCCCCAGTCGGTCACCGCGCGAAAGGCGTCGCTGCGGATGAAGTCCGTAAACGCCTGTTCATCGGACCATTCGCTGGTAATCAAGTACGAAGCGCTGTCGCTGACGTCCTTCCACAAGGTGGAACTGGTATGCCCTTCGGCGGCCTTCAAGGCGTCGATCACGCCAGCGAATTTGTCCTCAAAATCCTGTTGCCTGCCTTCGATCACGTGATAGTTCATGCCGACAGTTATCATGGTCTGTGCGCCTCCGTTAGGAATTCGTGGTTACTGGCAGTAGTTCGCCGATGATAGTGCATGGCCGACGGATGCGTAAGCGTGCGGAGCGGTCGAGCGTCGGTGTGGGGTTCAACGGTGCCAGACGTCCGCCATAAGCGCCGATGGCGTGTGCGGCGTGGTCGTCCGACATGATGAAGAGGATGTTCGGGCGGCTGTCTGCGGCCGAAGATGACGACGCCAGGCCCAAGAGGCAGCCGAAGATGAATGACGAATATCGAACAAGGAATGTTGAAGATCGACGGAAGATAATCGCCTGGTTCATGATTCGAGATTCCTTGTTCGATATTCTGCGGTTCAATGCCTTACGCGATCAGCTCGTCGATCACTTTGCCGCCGAATTGGCTGAGTTGCTTGTAGCGGCCCGCGTGGAAGTACGTGAGTTTGTTGTCGTCCAGGCCGAGCAGGTGCAGCAACGTGACATGAACATCACGAATCGGATGGACGCATTCAACGGCCTGCGATCCAAGCTCATCCGTCGCACCAACCACCCCCGGCTTCACACCGCCACCGGCCAGCAACATCGTCATGGCCTTGTTGTTGTGCCCGCGTCCCAGCGAATACACGCCGCCGCGTTTGTTGTTGTCGGGCGTGCGGCCGAACTCGCCGGTCCAGACAACCAGCGTGTCCTGCAGCATTCCGCTGCGTTTGAGATCTTTCAACAGAGCGGCCATCGGCTTGTCGACACTGCGGATGCGTGACGAATGGCCCTGCTGGAGATAGTCGTGACTGTCCCAGCCGCCGGTGAAGATCTGGACAAACCGCACGCCGCTTTCGACAAGTCGTCTTGCCATCAGGCATTGCCGACCAAACGTCTTGGTCTCCGGATCGTTCAGCCCGTACATCTCGAGCGTATGGCTCGTCTCTTTCGCGAGATCAATCACATCAGGGACTTCCATCTGCATCCGATAGGCGAGTTCATAACTGTCCATCCGCGCGGCTAACTGGTCACTTTGTCCACCCACGGATTCGAGGTGCGATCGGTTCAGAAACGACAGCTCGTCGAGCGCGCGCCTTTGATGTTCGCGGGTCTTGAACGGCTGCGCAGCCAGGTCGAGCAGCGGCGATCCATCCGGACGCAACCGCGTTCCCTGATAGTAAGCCGGCAGAAACCCGTTGTTCCAGTTCGTCGCCCCGCCTTGCGGATAGGCCAGTTCGGTCATGACCACGTAGCCGGGCAGGTTCTGGTTTTCGCTGCCCAGACCGTAAGTGACCCACGAGCCGACCGCCGGATCACCGCCGAGCCGGCTGCCGGTGTTCATGTGGAAGAGTGCTTCGGGATGGTTGAGCGACTCGGCCTGACAGCCGCGGAAGTTGCACAGCTCGTCGGCCACGTCAGGATCGGCCATGTGAACCCATTGGTCGCACATGTCGATCCCGGAGTTGCCAGCCTTTCGGAAATCGAACGGGCTGCCGACGAAGAACTTGAAACCCTTCTCCTGCCCGGCTGTCAGTTTCGATTCGGACTTGTGGAGTCTGGTTAGCTCCGATTTCGGATCAAATGTGTCCATCTGACCAGGACCGCCTTCCATAAAAAGCATTATGACGGCCTTGGCCTTCGCGGGATGCATCGGCTTTTTGGGTGACAGTGGTCCGGCGGAGACATTGGATTCCGCTGCCAGCAGCTGACTGAAAGCGACAGAACCCAGCGATGCACCGAGTCCGTACAGGAACTCGCGGCGAGAAGCCGCCGTTGACGCCGGGCGTGAGCAGATGCGACGTTTCACGTGGGCACCAAATTGACTCATAGATTGAAAGGTTTGGAAGCGACAGCACTCATCTATTGAACGTAGAGAAACTCGTTGGTGTTCAGCAACAACAGGCACACGTCGGCCAGGGCTCGCGTTTGGGGTGTGACGTCGGCCGCTTTCTGGTCGGCGACGTAATGCTCGAACACCGGCAGGATCTCCGTGTATTCAAAGACCTCGCCGGAGAACTCTTCGACCAGCGACCGCGTGATCTCCGTGGGGAAAGTAACCGGAGCAACCTTGATACCCTCGTGATAGCGCCGCATGTCAGCACCGTAGGTCAGCAGGCGCGAGCGTTCCGCGTCGGTCGGCTCACGACCAAGTGCGAGGGCGAAAGCAAGCTTGATTTGCGATTCCGCGTCGGGCGCTTCCTGTTGCAGCCGCAGCGCGAACGCGATGGAACGATCCGTGACTACGTCGCTGTTCAACAGCGTGAATGCCTGCGGTGTGACGGCCGCGGCGTCGCGAATCTCGCAGGAGTCGTTGGGGTTCGGTTGATTGAACAACTCGAGAAACGGATCGGCCTGACCGCGCACCCGGTAGGCGTAAATCGTGCGTCGATTACGCTGAGCCGGAGTCGGAGATGGCTGATACGCCGGTGCCAGCGAGAATTGGATCATCCGAGGTTGTAGCGCAACTTCCATGTTAATCTCCGGCATGATCGGCAATCCGCCTTGCGCCGGATTCAACTCGCCCGTGACGTACAACATGGCGTCGCGCAGTTCTTCGGCGGTCAACCTTCGGGGTTGGAAGTATGCCAGCAGTTCGTTGTTCGGATCATCCACATGTAGTTTCTCGGCGTCGGGATGGCGGCTCGATTGGCGGTAAGCCGCCGATGTCATCAGCTGCCGGTGCATCCGCTTCATCGCCCAGCCGTTCTCGACGAAGTGGGCCGCGAGATAGTCGAGCAACTCTGGATGAGTGGGCTTGGCCCCTTTGGCCCCGAAGTTATTGGGGTTGCCGGCGATTCCGCGGCCGAAGTGATGTTGCCAGATGCGATTCACGATGGAACGCGCGGTCAGCGGGTTGTCCGCCTGCGCAATCCACCTTGCCAGCGCGAGCCGCCGCCCTGAGACATCCGCTGGCAGCAGATACGGATCGTCGACCGTCGAATCAACTGTCGGGCCAGTGGCGCTGAGCACTCCGGGACCAACCGCAGATCCCCTGGCCGTCAACGCTCCGCCCAACAAGATGAACGTATCGGGTTGTTTGTCGCGGTCAGCCCTTTTGTCAATCCGCAGTTTGCGTGCTCCGTTCCAGGCAAGTGCCGCGTCGGCCGCGTTGTAAACGCTCTGCGCCATCGGCTCATAGCGTTCCAAGCGGCGGTTCCAAATCCACTCGTCCTGCTCGCGAACCTTCAACTGCCCTTGTTCGACGTGGTCCAGTCCGACATGACGCGGCGGTTTTTCTTCATCGGGAAGGTTTTGTCGCTGTTGCTCGTTCTTGTAAGGCAGGTTGTGTTCCGCGAACCACTCCCGCGCGGCGGCTTCCCATTTTTCGATCAGCTTGTCCTTCTCGGCCACGGCGTATCGCAACATTCGCTCAACGTGCTCTTTCCCTTCGTCAAAGCCTTCTTGGTTCTCGATCGCCAGCAGCGGCACGGGGCGTTCGGCCATTTGCGCGGCAGAAAACGCCGCGTAAAGTCGGTAGTAGTCGCGCGTCGGTAGCGGATCGAACTTGTGATCGTGACATTTTAAGCACCGCATCGTCGTGGACAGAAACGTCTGACCGACGACATTGACGAGATCGTCCAAATAGATCTGCCGCGCTTCGTCCGTTTCGACCATTGCGTTGTCCCACGGCCCCAGCCGCAGGAACCCCGTTGCCACAATCCACTCGGCCTCCTGGTCCGTGTATTCGCCGGTGAGCTGCGTTTGACGCACGGCTTTCTCATTGCCGTTGTTGCGCCGGCGTACCGACTCGTCGGCCAACTCGTCTCCGGCCAACTGTTCGATGATGAACTCGTTGTATGGCTTGTCATTGTTGAATGCCCGAATCACGTAGTCGCGATACCGCCACATGTTGGAACGCTCGAAGTCGTTCGACATGCCGCCGGTATCGGCGTAGCGCGTGACGTCGAGCCAGTGTTGTCCCCAGCGCTCGCCGTATGGCGGACTGTCGAGCAGGCGGTCGATGAGATCGCTCCGCGCGCGCTCGGAATCACGCTTCCATTCCGCCGCGAACCGTGCCATCCCTTCGGGAGTCGGCGGCAAGCCGGTGAGGTCGTAAGCCGCACGCCGGATCAGCGTCACCGGTTCCGCCTGTGGCGCAGCTTCAACACCCGCCGCATCCATCTTCCGCTGCAGAAACAAGTCGACCGGATGCTGCCCTTCCTCCTTCAGCGTTCCGCCTTCCACCTTCCTGAACGCCCAGAGGTCGTCGTGCTGGTAACGCCGATAGGTCCAACTGTCCGCGAGGCCGCCGCTGGTCGGGACGATGATGCCATCTTCGTTCTCGATGACGGACCATTCATGCTTCTGGATCGCCAGCTGCGTTTCCGCATTCGGCCACGGAGCACCAGCAGCGATCCACTCGCGAATGAACTCGGTTTCCACTTTCGTCAGCCGGTCATTCTCTTTGGGCGGCATCTCGATGCCTTCCCACAGGACCGCCTGGTACAGCGGACTGTCCTCGGGCTTGCCCGGCACGAGCGACGGCTCCTCCGATTCGCCACCCTGGAGCAGCCCCTCGCGACTGCGAACGTCCAGCGATCCCTTGATCTCTTTGGGATCGTCGCCGTGGCAGGCGAAGCACTTCGCCTTCAGCAGCGGCAAGACTTTCAGCGTGAAGGTTCGTTCGGCGGCCTGTTCGTCGGCCAGCGTGCCTGAATTCAGGCAAAGAGCCATCACAACCGCGAGGAACACATTCGTTTTCTGGTTGACGATTTTCATACTGTCGCGCCACGGTTTGAGAATCAAGGCTCTCTTAAAAGGCTCCACGGAAGAATTAGTGGGTGAACGGGAGCGGTTTGCGGTTTGAGCCCTCAGGAATCTGGACAACAAAGTCTGAGTGTGTCGAGGGCTGATTTGTAAGTTCCGGCTTTGTTCGTCCTTTCATCCGTCGGGGCCATGCGCTTCGCCGGGGTGAGCCCCGACGGATGAAAGGACGACAGAGCCTACGCGAATCAAAAAGTCAAGAAGGATCGCATCCTGTGGCGGTTCCGCTAAAGATGAGTTTGCAGACTTATCAGCAACGGAACCGGGAGTCCACAGAATGCAACTTAAGACTATCTTCAATCGAGTGACGAATTACAAGCCGTTTGTCGTCGATCACGTGGAATTGACGGAAGACAACCTGTTACGACCGACGATCGAGATCACGATGCGTGCTCGTGAGAACGGCTTGCCGACGTGTTCGGGTTGCGGCGAGCGGTGCAGCGGCTACGACACACAACCGACGGCTCGGCGTTTTGATTTCGTTCCGCTCTGGATGATCGCGGTGGTGCTGGTTTACACGATGCGTCGCGTGAACTGCGGGACTTGTGGTGTGAAGGTGGAGCGTGTTCCGTGGGCGGAAGGCAAGAGTCCGTTGACGACCGAGTACCAATGGTTCTTGGCGGGCTGGGCTCGTCGGATGAGTTGGAAAGAAGTGGCCACGAGCTTTTCGGTCAGTTGGGATCATGTCTACAACTCGGTAAAACATGCCGTTTCCTGGGGATTATCGCGTCGCGAACTCGATGGCATCGAGTCGATCGGGGTGGACGAAGTGCAGTGGAAAAAGGGGCACAAATACCAAACGATCGCCTATCAAATCGACGCCGGCTGCAAACGTCTGCTGTGGATCGGTCCCGATCGCACGGCCAAGACGCTGCTTCGGTTCTTTCGCTTCCTCGGCAAGCAGCGGAGCCAGACGCTACAGTTCGTTTGCAGCGACATGTGGCAGGCTTACTTGAAAGTGATTGCCAAGAAGGTGCCTCATGCGTTGCATATACTGGATCGATTTCACGTGATGCAGAAGATGAGCAAAGCCCTTGACGAGGTGCGTGCTGCTGAGGTCAAACAACTGAAAGCAGATGGTTACGAACCGGTGCTCGCAGGGAGTCGCTGGTTGCTGCTTAAACGGCCCGAGAACCTGAGCGAAAAGCAGGCCGTGAAACTCGATAAGCTGCTGCAGTACAACCTGAAGAGTGTGCGCAGCCATTTGATGAAGGAAGACTTCCAGCGATTCTGGACCTACACCTATCCAGCGTGGGCCGGCAAATTTCTCGACGCCTGGTGTGTGCGCGCGATGCGTAGCAAGATCGAACCGATGAAGAAGATGGCCAAGACGCTGCGTAACAAACGCGAACTCTTACTGAACTGGTTTCGTGCTAACGGCGAGATGTCGTCGGGCGTCGTCGAAGGATTTAACAACAAACTAAAACTGATCACCAGAAAATCCTACGGCTTTCGCACCCAGAAGTGATGTGTTTGAACCGATGAATGTTGACAAAATCGGCGCGCCGCCACAATCCCCGTCGAACGAAGGAACGCAGACGCTTCGTTCGAGTTGCAAGATCAACCCGTATTTGCGGCCTGACGGGCACAGCAACTTCGCGCAAACATTCCAGAACTTCGCGCAAACATTCCAGCGGGCCGACTGCGGGCAACGAGCCCAAGAGCGTTCAGGCCGAGGCAGGGCGCTACGATGTGGAAGGTACCGTTTTTCACCGTTCAGGCCAGGCCACGGCTTCAACATTCGTAGTTGGAGTCTTTTTCGATGGAAAGAGTCGTGACTTCTCCAGTGACGCATCACCCGGGGAGGTCATCTTTGAGCGCCGGATCTCTCCAGTCATTCAAGTCACTGCCGGCGACTGGGGATTTCAAAACATTCAGATCGGGACAAAGGGCACGAAGGATCAAACGTCACTCCGCCTGATAGGCACCAATGCCCGTGCCACTCTGAAGAACGTGCATTGGGTCAGTTCCGGGCAGGCAATGTTGCTCATCGCGAGCGAAGGTGCGCGCGCGATCATGGAAGACAATCTCTGGATCAACCCCGCGGAAAAGGGTGTTAAGGACAGTGTTCATCGAGGCGGGATGTTCGTCACCGATCATGGCAACGTGCGCTACAGAAGAGGAAGCGAAGGCACCCGGGAGATTGGAAACGGCATCCTGCGCTCCACGAACTTCGGAAGCATTCAGCTCGGGTGGGAGCAGGTGAACATTCAGGCAAACAGCCGCGATGTGGCTCCCCTCAGCATTGCGCAAACCGGGCGCATCGATCTCCACGGGTCTACATTTGCGATCTCCAACATCAACTCCCATGCGATCATTCATTACAGCGGCGATGGTCGGACGCTCGCCGAGGGAGCGCACTTTCGCGTGGATACGGACAGTGCCCCCGCTACGATTCGGTTGGAAGGAAACAGCCTGCTGACTGGTCAGGACTTCCAACTGAGCGGAATCCGCAAGAACGCACAGGTATCTTATTTTCCGCAGGTCACGATCGAGATGTGAGGCGAATTGTTCGGCGTGATTTTCACTCGCGGCGACTCGGTTTAAGTTGTCTCCCTTCTTTGCGTTCTGGACTCATCTGATGCAGGGCGATCCGTCCGGGAAGTAGCAGCAGCGCGTAGGTGCGATTGGGCGGCCAAGCTGCGTTCGCAGTTCATGGTCAGGCCGGCGGTTGGTTGCGAGGATTGTTCCTCCGTAACGCGACGGATCAAGCGTGTCCCGCGACTCCGCTACGATCTGAAAAAATTCGATGTTGTCCCTTGACGTAAGTCGACTTTTTCTCAACTTACGTCCAGGCCGACCGTCAACCACATCCTCCAGCGGAGCAAGGTCGCTGCGGCGGTGCAAGAGATTCTGAAACAGTACGAGGTCGAGTCGCTGTTGCTGGTGGACCTACTGGAGCAAGAGCAGCCCACCTATCGACAGGCCAGCAAAGGTCGTCCGGGAAAAGACACCAAGTACATCAAGAGCGCGACGACCTCATTCGACATCTCCTGGAGCGTCGATCCAGTTCGCCTGGCCGAAGCGGAATCGCTGGATGGCGTCTTTCCTTTGATCACCAACGCGAAAGGCTTGACGGCCGAGGAAGTGCTGCGCGCCTACAAACGCCAGCCGATCATCGAGAAG
>JAQBZB010000304.1 GCA_027622275.1 Planctomycetota bacterium
CATTGTCGAGAGCCACGGTTTCTTGAAATATCAGTTCTAAAGTCGATGAGATTCTTGCCTAAAGTGCAGAGAAGAGTTGATCGAAGATTAAGAAACCGAGGGTCGCATTCACGAGGTCGTAGTCTTCAGCACGCGACAAGCCGTGCCCTTGTGTGTGGCGGGACAACGGCAATTCACCCTTCCGGAAATTGAAACTGCGAAAGTAAAAACTTTTCAAGTACTGCTTGAAGCGATCTGGTAGCAGAAGGGAATACTCGTTCTTGTGATTGACGAGGTTGTCCACCATCTTGCCCTGGCTCGTCCCTACATTCAGGTTCTCGATTAGGGCGAGACTTCTCATCACGCCTTCAATTCGCGGGTATAGCGTCGAAATGCTGGTAATGAAGTCGTCCTTGATTAGCCGTTCGAGAGCGGACTCAAGAAAAGGGATATGACCTTGGAGGGTGCTCTTTTTCTTCCAAGATTCAAGCTTCACGTGGATAGTTGGCCGGTATCTATCGCAGACCGACTTGAAAACGTCTCTGACTTCCGTTTCGCGCGTCGAGAAGGCCACGACTTGTTTGCGATCTGCATCACTCAGACCGATGAACGGAAACCAGCCCCACTCAATCATCCGATTCCATTGCTCGTCCTTAACTGCGTAGAACTCCTGGAACATCATGCCGGACAGTTGTTGGCCGAGTGCTTGACCGATACTTATTGTTCGTTCCGGGCCGGTCAATGGACTCAGATCGTAAAAGACTGCCTTCCGCCAATCGTGAGAGAAGATGGAGATTACTCCGGAATCGGCCGGCAGTTCAATCATCTCACCGTCTGCCGTGCAAAACTGCACTTCATTGATTTCGGCGATATCGTCCTTAGTGACAGGCTGACCAGCTTTAAAGTCCCGTTTCCCTCTAATTTCGACGCGTTGAATCAGTTCGTTGCAGTAAATCGTCATTTCACCTTCAGGAGGCAATATCACTAGGAAGTTGTCTACCAGAGACGGACGAACCTTGACATGGGGCCCAAAAAAACTCCAGATTGCTTCGATGTGAAAGAGGAAGTTGGTTCCGTCTTCAGATGTGTAGTTCGCCTTAGTGCAAACCTCGGCCAGTTCGTCCTTGAGTGCCGACTTCATAGCGATGCCATGAAGTGGCGTCTTTGGTTGGAAAGTAATCGGCATCGCTCTGCCCCTCCTATATTTGACAACTAGTTGAGACAAATCGTCCCGCATGATAGTTCACCCAATATTCTACGGAGGCGGGGCCGCTAAAAGGAAGTCGCTCGTTCGCATCATAGCTCTGAAAGGACAGGTTTTCGCGACCGAAGCGCGTGTCGAGTGTAGTCGTCGGCCGTAGCGTCGGTCGGGCGGCACTGACCGACCGACTGTGCCACCGGCTTTGCCAGGGTTCACGACGACAGCTAACTTTCGTCGACACACGTAAGAAGCTTGCCGCCTCACGACTGAGGTTGAACTCGCCCCACATCAGCGCACCGGCCAAGCCAGTTGTATCCGCGAGCTACCTCTCTTTTACTTGCGAGGCTTCGGTTCAGTAGTCTCGATGATTGAAATCTGCAACTTGGCTCCGAGCCCCTCCGCGTATCGCTCCAGCGTCTTGACGGTGACATTCTCGCTGCCTGTTTCGAGGCGGCTGAGATTCGTCTTCGTCATGCCGGTCGCTTTCGCGAGTTGCTCCAGCGTGAGGCCGCGTTGCTGTCGAGCGTTTCGCAGCTTGGCGAGCGCTACCCGAGCCGCGCTGACCGGCTTTGGCCGAATCTCGTTCTCGACGAGTTCGATGACTTCGTCGAATTCTCGCCGCTTGGCAGCCGACACTTTGCGCGTGATCCTCGCTGCGTTCTTGGCAAGTTTTTTTCGCGGCATAGCGTTGCTCCTCACACGATGTAGGCGGTAATCGGTTCGATCGTTACGTCGTCGACTTCTTCATAAACCACAAAAATGTAATCGCCATCGGGCGTGTATCCGTAGACGGCTGGTCGACCAGTACTCTTACTGGTGACTCGCCGCTTGGGATTCATCAAAACGTATTCGACATCCTCGATGGTCAGACCATGCTGGCTGATCTTGTCGACATTTTCACCGAGATCGTCGTTCCAGATGATGAACTGCCACCAAGGCATCCCTGACCTCCTTTAGTTATCATGAATGATAACATGCGGCTTGAGGAAAACAAGCGAGTCTGAAGGATTGAGCAGCGGCCTGGCGTTGGGAGTGGCAAGGATTAGGAGTGGCAAGCGTGAAACGAGGACTGATCCTCGGCCGGGTGTCACTGACCAGTTGAGTGTGCCATCTGGCTTTGCCAGTGTTCTTGACGACAGCGAACTTCCATCGACACACGATAGAAGCTCGCCGCCTCACGACGGTCGGTCAACTCGCTCCACATGAGAGTACTGGCAGAACACAATGACACCCGCGCGGAAAACTGACACAGTCGCGAGCGCGTTTTGAAGTTGCGCGTTTTCGGCCGGAAGGGTCGGTAAATCTTTTGCCGGTGGTGTGAACCACCGGTTACAAAGCGAAATGAGGGCGAAGGCTTGCAGGGCCGACACAAATGCAGTGTGTCGGCCCTCCAGGCCTTCGGTCTTTTGATTGCTTGCGTTCCGGTGGCTCACGCCCAATGCCACTCACTTTGTAGTGGTGGCTTCCAGCCGCCACGTGATTTCACGGGAATTTGTGGCGGCTGGAAGCCACCACTACGTCCGATTGTTTCGCGAACTGAGCGGCATTGGGCTCACGCCACCGGCAGAGGTTGTCTCGTGCCTCCGGCACTGGCAGAGGAGGTTGCGCCACTTCAAAACTGCCGCGTCGTGCTTGTAATCGACGTTTTGAAACGTCACGTAGCGGCGTAGAATGCTGTGGTCGGACTTAACCTACGAAATCCATTTCCGGGAGCTTCCCTTGACGAACATTGCAAACACAACGAAGGATCGGCATACGGGCGCGGTGAAGCGCCGGGATTTCATGCGCTGGGCCGCGGCGTCGGGTCTCGTGGCGGCTACGACGAAACTGCGGGGCGGAGAGGTGCCCAGGTCGGTGCCCAAGGTTTGCATTTACACCGAGCAATTCCAGTCGCTCCCCATTCCCGAGGTCTGCCAGGTCTTCCAGCGGATCGGGGTCGACGGACTTGATCTTACCGTGCGCCCCGGCGGACACATCGAACCGGACCGCGCCAAGGAGGAACTGCCCCAAGCTGCGAAAACCGCTCGGGATCATGGCCTGGAGATCATGATGCTGACGACCGGCATCACGGCTCCGGACCGCCGCGCGGAAGAGATCCTCGCGGCCTGCCAAAAGCTGAATATCCCGCGGATCAAACTTGGTTACTTTCCGGCGGGCGAGTTTGGGAATCTGGCCAAGGGGATGGACGATGTGCGACGCAGCCTGGATGCGATCGTAAAACTCGCGGCGAAGTACGATGTCCGCCCCTGTGTCCACGTCCATTCCGGTGCGACGATTCCGTCCAACGGTTTCGTGCTGTACGAGCTGATCCGCGAGACGCCGCCGGACCGCATCGGCGCGTACCTCGACTCGTATCACATGACGATCACCGGGGGCGCGGGCAGTTGGCGGCAGGCGATCGATTTGCTCAGGCCGTGGATCTCGCTGGTCGCCTTGAAGAACTTTCAGTGGCACAAGCTCGAGCGCGACGACATCGGCCAGCAGCAGTGGCGGACCAACTACTGCCGCTTGGCAGACGGCATCGCCCCGATCCCGGATTTTGTCGGCACGATTCACCAAGCGGGCTACCGCGGGTTCTATACGCTTCACACCGAGTACCGGCTCCCGGTACACGAGTGCATCCAGCTCACGACGGACGACTTCGCCTACCTCCAGAAAGTGTTTGCTCGCTTGTCATGAGCCGGCTAACCCGGATTATTCATGAACCGGTGGGTATTCTTCAAAAACATACGATTGTAAAAAGAGTTACGGCTATCTAGCCCAAAACACCGCGCAAATCAGCCGCCACGCGCTAGCGTGCGGTTCTCGCGAAGTTCGCGAGAACCGCAGGCTAGCGCCAGGCGGCTGATGAATAATCCGGGCTAAAGTCTCAGTTTCTCGTACCAGTTCTGACCCGTGTTCTTCCCCACATCAGCTTGCTTCGCCGCTACGCGACCCATAACTCTAAGTGCTCTTCCGACCGGGTGGCACTGGCCGACTGAGTGTGCCACTGGCGTTGAGAGCGGCAAGGGATGGGAGTGGCAGGCGCGGAACGACGAGTGAATCTCGCTCTTGCTCATATACGCGCGATCACATAATCTGCTTGTACGCAATCGACAGCATCATGGACGGTGACGATGAATGAGCAAGGGACGTGCGAACGGATCGCGAACGAACAGGGCAGCGTCGTGAGGCATCACCGTCTTGGTGATTTTAGAGCGCAGGTCGACAACGCCGTCCTGCTGGCTACCGAATGGTTTATTTCGCAACAACACGCAGACGGCCATTGGTGTGGCGAGCTGGAAGGCGACACGATTCTTGAAAGCGAGTACATCTTGCTGCTCGCGTGGCTTGGCCAAGAGAACACGGAAGTCGCTCGCAAGGCCGCTCGCTACATCCGCTCGAAGCAGCAGCCTGACGGTGGTTGGTCATTGTTTCCGGGCGGCGAGTTGGATGTCAGCGTCAGCGTCAAGGCTTACTTTGCGCTAAAGCTCACCGGTCATGATCCCGAAGCGGAGTACATGCAGCGAGCCCGCGAAGCGATTCGCGACCGCGGCGGGGCCGATGCGGTGAACAGCTTCACTCGCTTCTACTTGGCGTTGCTCGGACAGATCCCATTTGACCAGTGCCCGGCCGTCCCGCCGGAAATGGTGTTGCTGCCGAATTGGTCGCCGGTGAATATGTATAGGATTAGCGCCTGGTCGCGTACGATTTTCGTGCCGCTGTCGATCGTCTGGGCGCATCGGCCCGCTCGAAAGCTCGACGATCGTCTCGGTATTCGCGAATTGTTTCTGCACGAGCCACGCGACTGGCCGCCGCTGATGAGTCCGGGCAAGCACTCGGGGTTCGCCGCCGCCGCCTGGCGCACGTTCTTTCGATTGGTCGATGCGACATTGAAATTTAGCGAACGATTGCGAATCCGACCGCTACGCCAACGCGCGCTCCGTGCCGCGGAAATTTGGATGCTGGAGCGATTCAAAGAAAGTGACGGACTTGGCGCGATCTTCCCGCCGATTATCTGGAGCGTTGTCGCGCTGCGATGCCTCGGCTATACGGCAGACAGTGCTGAGGTGTGTGAGTGCCTGCAACAATTGAAAGCGTTGATTATCGAAGAAGACGACACCGTCCGGCTGCAACCGTGCAAGTCGCCGGTCTGGGACACGGCGATCACATTGCGGGCGCTGGCGGCAACCGAAACGCCTCCAGCCGACGTTATGACTCGCGGCGTCGACTGGCTGCTGTCGAAGGAAGTGCGGCGATCTGGCGATTGGAGCGTCAACGTCAAGGTCGAACCAGCCGGCTGGTTCTTCGAGTACGAGAACGCGTTCTATCCCGATGTCGATGATACGATCATGGTCATGATGGGCCTGCAAGAAGCGGATAAAGGGCTCGACGCGGCTTGCGAGCGAGCTTTGCGATGGATTCTGTCGATGCAGAACCGCGACGGTGGTTGGGGAGCGTTCGACAAGGATAACGACCTCGAGTTTCTCTGCCACGTTCCGTTTGCCGATCACAACGCGATGATCGACCCCAGCACGCCAGACATCACAGCGAGAGTTCTCGAAGCGCTGGCTCCATTCGAACTCTCGATTGGGCATCCCGTCGTCGATCGGGCCGTCCGCTATTTGCGCAAGACGCAAGAAGCCGACGGCAGCTGGTTCGGTCGCTGGGGCGTTAACTATATCTACGGCACGTGGCAGGTTGTTTCGGGGCTCGCGAGAATTGGTGTGCCGGTCGACGACTCAGCGATTCGGCGCGGAGCGCGATGGCTGCTCGACCATCAACAACCGTGCGGCGGCTGGGGCGAGTCGGCCCGCAGCTACGACGATCCATCGATGAAGGGCAACGGCCCCGTCACGGCATCGCAAACGGCCTGGGCGCTGCTTGGTCTGATGGACGCCGGCTACGAAGATCATCCAGCCGTCCGGCGTGGCATTCAGTTCTTGATCGACCAGCAACAAGCCGATGGCACTTGGCACGAGACCGAGTTCACCGGGACCGGCTTCCCGCGCGTGTTTTACCTTCGCTACCACATGTACCCGATATATTTTCCCTTGCTCGCTCTCGCCCGCTGGAAACAATCCCTGACCTCTGACCCCTGACCCCTGTTCAACAATATGTCTGTTCCCCTCTCACAAATGTGGACCGTTGCGACTTACGTGCTGGGCAAAAAGCTGCGCGGCGTCAAACGCTATCCGCTGGTATTGATGTTGGAGCCGCTGTTTCGGTGCAATCTCGCCTGTGCGGGCTGCGGCAAGATCCAGCACCCGGCGGAGGTGTTGCGTAACGAGCTGTCGCCCGCAGCCTGCTTCAAAGCCGTCGACGAGTGCGCGGCTCCGATCGTTTCGATTCCCGGTGGCGAGCCGCTGCTGCATTCGCGAATCGCCGAGATCGTTGCCGGGCTGGTGGCCAGGAAGAAGTACGTCTACTTGTGTACGAACGCCTTGAAACTGGAGGAGTCGCTGGATCAATTCACTCCGTCAAAGTTCCTGGCCTTCTCCGTCCACATGGATGGCCCGCGAGAGGAGCACGATCACGCGGTTTGCCGCGACGGCGTGTTCGACCTGGCGGTCCGCGCGATTCAAGCGGTGCAGCAACGCGGCTTTCGAGTCACAACGAACACGACGCTTTACGCTGGCGTTGATCCGAACCGCATCCGCGTCTTCTTCGATCAAATGATGGATCTGGGCGTTGAAGGCATGATGATTTCGCCCGGTTACAGTTACTCGAAAGCTCCCGATCAGGACCATTTCCTCGCTCGCCAGCAAACGATTGGTCTCTTCCGCCGCATACTCGGTCGCGGAAAACGCCGTTGGCGATTCAACCAGACGCCGCTGTTTCTTCAGTTCCTGCAAGGCAACTTCGATCTGGAATGCACGCCCTGGGGCAATCCCACTTACAACCTCTTCGGTTGGCAGCGGCCGTGTTATTTGATTGATGAAGGTTACTGCGAGTCGTTTGACGAGTTGATGACAACAACCGCCTGGCATGAATACGGCCAAGCCAGCGGCAACGAGAAGTGCCGGGACTGTTTGGTCCATTGCGGCTACGAACCGAGTGCCGTCGCCGCCACGTTCGGAAGCTGGCGCGGCTTTCTCAAGACCGTTCAGTCTCAGTTGGGGATTCCCTGGCACGCACGAGACATCGGCGAGTCGTCGATGCCGAATACGATCGACGACACGCTGAAGGAGCCTTCCAACTCATCAAGCAATCGACGCGTCCGGCTTCCTGTGCTTAAATAGGTGTGTTCGGCCGCAGTTCGCCACGGTCGAGACTCGAGAGCTGTAATCGCCCGCGGACTAGTTAGTTGTCTTTCGCGGAGCAAAATCAGCCGGTACGCGCTAGCGTCCGGTTCCTGCGGGCAAACCGCAGGCTAGCGCCAGGCGGCTGATTTTGTCGCAACCTCGGAGCGAAAGGCGACGATCAGGAATTCACGTTTATGATGCTTCGCTGGTTGGTCAGCAATTTGGTTCGGCAAACTGCACAGACGCAGTTGCGCAGTGTCGTGACCGAGGCAATGCGAGGCGGCCAAGAAGCGGAACAAGAAGCAGGGGGCGAGCCGCTGCCGCCGGTCGATGTCGCTGTCGTATTCGCCTTGAGCGTCGAGTCGGGTGGGCTGGTCGACTTATTGCAAGAGCGGATCACCACTCGCTGCCACGCACATACCGAACACCGTGGGCAACTGAACGGACGGCAGGTGCTGGTCGTCGAATCGGGAGTTGGACAAGACGCGGCGAATGCCATGACGGCAGATCTGATCGGCCTGTATCAACCGAATTGGGTGATCTCGGCGGGGTTTGCGGGCGCGCTGCAAGGCGAGCTGCGACGCGGACACATCTTGATGGCCGATGAAGTCGCCGACGCGACCGGCAGGCGGCTATCGATTGGCCTGACGGTCGATCACGCGTCGATGGAAGCTTCACCATCATTACACGTTGGGCGGTTATTGACGGTCGATCAACTGATCCGCACGCGTTCGCAGAAAGAACAGTTGGGCGCAGAGCATGAAGCCTTGGCATGCGACATGGAAACCCTCGCGGTCGCAGATGCCTGCGCGCGAGCGGGCACGAAGTTCCTGTCCGTCCGCATCATCAGCGATTCCATCGACGACGAGTTGCCGAAGGAGATCGAGGGTCTCCTGTCACAGGATTCGCTCGTTGGAAAACTCGGCGCTGCGGCCGGCGCAATTGTCCATCGACCATCATGCGTCAAAGATCTGTGGAAGTTGAAAGAGAACGCGTTGAAGGCGACCGATCGTCTGGCGAGATTCTTGACTGGTGTCATCGACCAATTGCCGAAGCCGTAGGCGTTTGTACGATGGCCTTCCAAGGCCGTCGATCATGTGCTCGCGAAGGCTCGACGGCCTTGGAAGGCCATCGTACGAGGCGGCAAAGTCGCCCTATTCTACGTGATTCGCACGAGCAGACCCGTCGCTAAAGCTTGCCGCTGCTAGCCGCCGATACGAACATCACGCGAGTCCCCGAGGGCTCGTCGAGTCAGGGACGACTCAGGGGGATGAGATGCGATTGGTTTTGGCGTGCTGCGCCGTTATGACGCTGAACTTCTGTCTGGCTGCGGTCCGGGCTGAGTCCCCCGCGCCTGGACTGAAACCGTGGATCTCGCGTCAGACGACGTTCAACATTCCATTTTCCGTTGATCTGTCGCGCGGGATGCCTCGCGAAGTCCAACTGTTCGTGTCGCAGGATGCCGGCAAGACGTGGCACTTTTATGGGCGGCAAGTCCCAACGGCAAAGAGCTTCCCGTTTCGAGCGGCCGGGGACGGCGAATTCTGGTTCGCGTCTCGAACCATCGACCCCCAACGCAGCGTCCCGCAGGTCGAGCAGCTTCGTCCAGAGTTACATGTCCAGGTCGATACCAAGCAACCTCAGCTCGAGTTTACCGCGATCGCTGGCTCGGCAGGAGAGATCACCACGGTTTGGAAAGTCACGGACGCCACGCTTGATCCAAACAGCTTGAAGATTGAGTACCAAACATCTCCTGGCACAACGTGGCGCTCTGTCGCCATCGATCGTTCCAAGTTGTGGAACACGCCTGGCTCGCTTGTCGGCGAAATGATGTGGTATCCCGAAGGCAACTCGGCCGGCGTCACCGTTCGAGCGGAAGTCATGGACCTCGCTGAAAACAAGTCCATCGTGAATCGCCAAGTCGTGCTGCCGCAGTTGGCGAGTCGGCCTTCAAACAACATCGATCGTTCAGACCGCTCAACAACACCCGTCGCGCAAATCGATCAATCCCTGGTTTCCGATTCCTCGACACAACAACCTGTCGCTTCAAGCTCCCAGCCAACGGCTGGGGCGACGGCTTGGCCAAGCGATAACAAGCTGCGTCCGACCGCTGCGCCAATCGCCGCGGAGACACCAGGCATCCAAACCAGGCAGCCAGCCGCTGCCGACGTGACTGACGTTGCGCATCCGCATGACTCGCGTTCCAGCGTCCAGCCGACCGGCACATCAGCGCATTCATCGCTGCCGCCGGGCGAGCGGGCCCGCATGACGAATTCGCTGCACTTCCAACTCGACTACGAACTGGATTCCGTGGGCCCGGAAGGCGTCGACGAAGTTCAGCTGTGGGGTACGACCGATTACGGGCAATCTTGGGTCCGGTGGAGTCTCGACGAGGATCTTCTTAGCCCGCTCGATGTGCAAGTCGAACGCGAGGGGATTTATGGGTTGCGCGTGGTGATCGTGGGCCGCAATGGATTAGCGACTCCCGCACCGCACACGGGCGACCTTGCGGATATCTGGGTCGGAGTCGATACGACTCGACCAGCCGCTCGCATCTCGTCAGCGATCTATGGCGAAGGTGTTCACGCCGGCGAGTTGGACATTCGCTGGGAAGTTGTCGACGATTCGCTCGGAGACCGCGCCATCTCGCTGCTGTTCAGCGAGCAACCGGCTGGCCCCTGGACAACGATCGCTGCCGGCTTGCCGAACACAAAGCAGTACTACTGGAGCGTCGATCCAAACACACCACGGCAGATCTACTTGCGGCTGGAGGTCCGCGACGAAGCCGGGAATACGGCGGAACATCAGCTTGTCGAGCCAATCAGCACGACGGGGCTGGTGCCGAAGGCCTTCATTCGCTCCGTGCGTCCCGTTGCGGAAAAGCCGCGAGAAGCCTTGCTGCGAAATCGTTTCTATCAGTCGCGCTAGAATCGCCGTTTCGTGTGAAGGTGGAAGGTCCGCTATCGCTGCGGTTCCATCCCGGTGTTTTCCCAATCGGACGACGCAGCCTCCGAGCCGACGTCCAAGGGCGTCGTTAATTGGACAGCGCCACTTCGCGGTATCGACGATCAGCCGACCGCGGCGAGCGCCTCCGCGAAATCGCCCATGGACGCGAATCGGTCTTGCGGTTTCTTCGCGAGCGCCCGCAGACAGATCTCATCGATGGCCGTATCCAATCCGGGGAGCAGTTCGGAGGGACGTGCTGGCAGAGCAAACTCGATCTGGTTGGCGATCTCGATGAAGTGTTCGCCGGCGAACGGCGGATGAGCCGTCAGCAATTCGTAGAGCGTGGCACCGAGGCTATAGATGTCGCTCCGAGGTCCGACTTCGTCCAAACGCCCTGTCACTTGCTCGGGCGACATGTAACGTAACGTTCCAATGACTTGCTGATCCAAAGTGACACGGGCCGAGTTCTCCATCGATGCCAGGCCGAAATCCATGATGATCGGCGTGCCTCGCTGATTAACGACGACGTTCGACGGCTTGATGTCGCGATGAATGACGCCATGCTGGTGGCATTCTTCGAGAGCCAACGCCACGTCGCGTACCATCTGGCACAACTCGACGGCATCCAGCGGACCGCATTCGCGCATCATGGCTTCGAGCGTCGGTCCTGCCACATAAGCCATTGCGATGTAGTCTTGCCCATGAACTTCGCCAATATCGTAGACCGGACAAATATTCGGATGATCGATCGCCGCGGCGGCCCGGGCTTCGCGAAAGAAGCGCGTTCGCAAACCATCTTCAACGGCACCCGCGGAGAATCGCGGCAGCTTCAAGGCCACCGGCCGATCGAGTCGCGTATCGCGAGCGAGGTAGACGACCCCCATCGCTCCGGGGTGCGATCTGGCCAGTCCCAAGAAAAAGCGGTCGTTTAGCGGTTTGAGTGCTAGCGTGGAGAGCCG
>JAQBZB010000305.1 GCA_027622275.1 Planctomycetota bacterium
GCTCGGCAGGAGCCTCGCCCTCCCGTGTTGTCACTTCCGCGTTACATCACTTTTACGCATCACTTTTACGCATCACTTCTTGCGGACTCTTCATCATCGCCTGTGTTGCTGGATGGGCGGAACATCCAGCCCAGCGGAAGGCGGCTCGTCAACGGCAGTGCCACGATAAACGCGAGCAAGGCCGCGCCGAATCCAAACAAGGCGGGCCCGACATCGCCCGGCGAGCCTAGTCCGAATCGCCAGACGATTGTCGCGATGGTTCCAACGATCATCGAGGTAACCACGGCGTACACGCGCGACTCATGATACCAGAACACGCCGACGATGAACGGCAAGACCATTGTCGGTGCCCAGAAGTCGTACACAAAGACCAGGATGTCCGCAACATTGCTGAAGAACCAAGCACAAATGGCTCCCGCACCGCCCAGTATTAAAGTGGAAGCTTGAGCGACGCGAAGCAACTGACGATCCGAGGCGGCCGGGTTCACATGCCGTCTGTAAGTGTCTTCCATCACGACCGTTGCCAGACACGACAAGCAGCTATCGGCCGACGACATTACCGCTGCGATGATGGCGGCGATCATGACGCCGGCGAACACGGGGTGAAAGGTGACACGGACGAGGGTCGGGAATGCGACTTGATACGCTTGCTGCTGGGCGTGTTCTTCCGTGAGCGACTGTCCGGCGTCGGCTGCCGTGACGAGCAGCAGTTGCTTCTCGTTTTCAATCGCCGCTTGGACCTCGGGGTTGATCTGTGCGGACGTGCCCAGGATGACGGTGGCAATCGGCATGAACAGCAACAAGAAGACGCCGGCACCGGCGACTCCCCACTTGGCGTGTTGTTTGTCCTCGGCGATGAAGCAGCGTACGGCGTACGGGGGCACGAAGGTCTCGCCGAGCATGAAAGCAAAGAACAAGCTGAACAACTTGGTCGCGGACCAGTGGCTCGTGACGTGGAACTGGCCTTCGCTCGCTGCCGCCTGCATGATCTCGAAGCCACCGTGCTGTGACATCAGGATCGCGGATGCAACTCCGATCCCGATCACCAGAATCACGAATTGCAGCACATCGGTGCTAACGACCGCCCGGACGCCGCCGACCGTGGAATAAAAGATCGTCACCGAGCCGCCGATTAGCAGCGCCGTGCCGTAGGGAACGCCGAGTATCGTATTGGTGACCGTGCCAATCGCCGCCATCTGAGCTGCCAACGCGCCGACGAGAAAGATGACGCAGTTCACCACAGCCAGTTCGCGAGCCAGCGGCCCGAAGTTCAGATGAAAGTAGTCGCCGACCGTGATCAGGTTCAAACCACGCAGTTTCGGCGCGACGAAGAGCCCGGTGAAGATGAGTTGCAGATGCCACGCACAGGTCACGACGGCCGCGGCAATTCCAAACTGACAGACCTGCGAGACCATGCCCACCGACGCCCCGCCGCCGATCATCGTAGCTGCCGTCGTGGCGAGGACCACGACCCACGGAACGCTGCGCCCGGCCAGCGTGTAATCACTCGACGACTTCACTTGCCGCGCCGAGCGAACTCCGATCCACAGCAAGACGACGAGATAAACGCCCAGCATCGAGAGTTCAATGGCGCGGTCGGCGAATTGCATCTTAAGTCGGTCGTTCTAAATCGGGTAGCTGGAGTTCGTTTGGCGGGGTCGAGCGTAGCGAGCCCCCAGGACGCACGCAAGCCGTGGGCACGCCACCCCACAGCCTCGCGATATTTTGGCGAGACCGCGGGAACTGTTACCGAACTCGACCCCACGCAGCCGACTACTTCGGCGGTACCTTCACGACGAGCGTGATCGGTCGGCTGGGCAGCGAGACCAGTGTGTTCGGCCGCTCGGTGGCAGCAGGATCTTTGTTGAAAGGGACTTGGGCCTGGCCGGTTACGGAAAACGTGTATTCGCCCGCCGACCGGTTGTTTTGCACGTCGATCGTGACCTTGGTCTCGGTTGCGCCAGCCGCGATCTGGCCGTTGGGCATCGAGAATCCGCCGGGGAAGGAGAGTGGAAGAATGGTGACTTCGCTTTTGAAGTCATTCCAGTGTCGATCGAGCCGGAGTGTCATTTCGACCTTCTGGCCGGCTTCGACCTCGACGCGATCACTTTCGAATTGAAGCGAGTACGGCGCGGACTCGCGGACGGCGACGATCATCTCTCGCGTCGGGCGACTGGAGTTCATGCCCGCATCGCTCCAGACGCGCGCGTAACTTCGCACTTCTCGACGTAATGGTTCGTCGCCCCGCGTCCCGGTGGCAACCAGCTGAATTGGTCCCGTGTAATCGGGCGCGTCCGCGTCGGCCCACAAAACAAATGTCGCGCCCGTGTTGTTGTTGATCGCTGTCGGTGCGGCGTGCAGACCGGCGGGAAGGTTTTCGGCCGTTAAGACCACTTCGCCGTTGTAGCCATCGCGTTGGTGGATGATGACGTTCAGCTCGATTGCGCCACCCTTCCAAATCGTCGTCCCGCCGGGGCCAGGGTTCTGGCGATGGATCGCGGCGACAAAGAAGTCGGGTTGCGGCTTGTGGATCGTCAAGACGTATTGGTAACGCGCGCCGCCGCGGCGATACCGATCTTGCACGAGAACCCGATACTTGCGATCGGCGTTCAGATTGATCATGCCGACGGGATCGCGCAAATGCCCGTCGAAGGCGTTGATCCGATGGCCGAAGTCGTCTTGTTCGCCGATCCGATTCCCTTGGTCATCGACGACAACAAGATAAGGATCGGCCCGTCCGCGAATTCGCTCGCAGTACACATCCAGCGCGTACTGCCCGTTCTCCGGCACTTGAATCTCGAACCAATCGGCGTCGCGCGGCTTGTCGAAACGGCCGCTTAGCACCAGCGGCAAGCTGACCGCCTGCGGCGATTCCTGCTTGTCGTTGGGTTCCGTCTCGATCGTCACCTCCGTCTCGGAGACAACGACCGGGAACGCGTTGATGGCATCCACCTGCGGCAATCGGACTTGGAACCCGGCCAGCGTGCAAGTTGCGGCTGTTGGCAACACGCTATGGTCAGTCGGATGCTCGTAGAACGAATAGCTGCCCGTCGCCGCGACATCCGTCGGCGGCGTCACCGTGAAGGGACTCGCCAATAACTCGAGCCCATCGATCTCGGTGCCGCTGGCCACACCTTGCGGCAGATTGCGTCCGAGGGCGGTCATTGTCACTGGCAAACCGGCTTGTACGGCGCGTGGCGAAACGGTCTCGACGTGTGGCTTGTCGGTGATCAGCAATCGATAAGGGTAACCACCGCGATACGACAGATCGTAAACGGCAACGACGTATTCGCCGTCGCTCGGCACGACGAAATCGATCAGCGGATCTCGCCCGTTGTAATCGCTCGACGACGCCAGGGAGCGGCCATCGATCGTCGTCAGCGTCATCGTGGCATCCATGAAGGAGTCGAGCTTGCCGGCCTGGCAATCGATGACCAGACGCTGGCCTTGCTGCGCCGCAAAACGAAACGAATCCTCACCGTTGCCGTCGGACGAGCCGTTGACCGCCGAATTGATCTCGACGGCTTGTGCCTGCTCGCGAGTATTGTTCGGTTCCACTTCGGCCACGTCTTGCAAGCCCTGCGTAACGGCAAACAGCCGCGGATTGCTGACGCCCCAGCGGCCGACCAGCCGGACGTCGTAAGTTCCCGGCGGCACATCGGCGGCAACGGTAACGCTGAAGTGCTTGTCTTTGCCCTCCACCGGCACAGCGGACAAGCCCGGATGATCGAACAACAGCGAATTGACTTCTTCGATATCCGCTCCGGCGATTTCGATGTCGCACGAAGTGTCGGCCGAAGCGCCCAGCGGCGTCAGTCGATCGAAGCGAATCGACGGCAGCTCAGCCTGCGCAACTACGGAGAACGACGCCAGCAACATCGTCAGTAAGATGTCGAATCGAACCTTGTAGACGGCACACTCCGTGTGCCGAATTCCGCACACGGAGTGTGCGGTCCACATGGTGCGCAAGATAGCGATCAAACCAAATCCTCGATCGGCTCTCCCTCCGCCAGAATCGCCATCGGCCGCTTGGCCTGATCGTAGAAGACATGTCGATAATCGATGCCCAACACGTGATACATCGTCGAGAGCACGCAGCCCGGCGTCGCGGGCTTGCTGGTTGGGCGTTCGGCTTTGGAATCGGTCGCACCAACGACCTGCCCCATCTTCAATCCGCCACCGGCGTACAGCACACTCATCGCGCCCGGCCAATGATCGCGCCCGGCACCAGGGTTGATCCGCGGCGTACGACCAAATTCGCCAAACGACATCACGAGGACATCGTCTTGCAGGCCGCGATCATGAAGGTCGCTGACCAGCGTGGCGACGGCGCGGTCGTAGTTTGGCAACAGGTTGTTCTTCAGGTTTTTGAAGTTGTCGCCGTGCGTATCCCAGCCGCCACCGGCTTGAATCGTGACATAGCTCACGCCCGCTTCGACCAGCCGCCGCGCGAGCAAACAGCTCTGACCAAGATCGTTCCTCCCGTAGCGTTCGCGGAGTTCCGCATCTTCTTGCTTGATGTCAAAAGCCTGCACGGCTTGGTCGTTGGTGACCATCTCCAATCCGTCGCGATAGAATTTGTCGAGTCCTTCGATATCGCCAGCCAGATCGATATCGCGACGGATCTTGTCGAGCGTGCCGAGCAGACCGCGACGCCGATCCAGGCGTGCGACGTCGACGCGTCCGGGCAATTTCAAGTTGCGAACCTGAAAGCCGTCCGAGTTGGGATCGCTGTCTGGAGCGAACGGGTTGTAAGACGCACCCAGGTACGCGGCTTTGCCGAGCCCCAGCATCCGCGGTAAATTGACGTAGGCGGGCAAGTTCGGATCGTTCGCGCCTTGCATCTTCGCCACGATCGAGCCGCACGCCGGGAAAATGTTGTCGCTGACTTCGATCGTCGGTTGCCAGCCGGTCAGCATCCACTGCGAGCCCATGCCGTGTCCGGCATTGGTGTGGTAAGCCGAGCGGACGATCGCCAACTTGTCGGCGATCTGCGCCTGGAGCGGCAGATGTTCGCTGAACTCGATGCCCGGCACATTGGTCGCGATCGGATTGAACTCGCCGCGAAATTCGGCCGGCGCGTTCGGTTTCAAATCGTACATGTCGATGTGACTAGGACCGCCAGCTAGCCAAACGAGTATGACCGCTTTCTTCTTGATGGGTCGGCCTGCCTCTGCCGCATGGGCCTGCTGACGCAGCAGATTCGGCAGTGTCGCGCCGCCGATTCCCAGTGCTCCGATCCGCATCAAGTCGCGGCGCGTCACACCGTCACAGGTTCGATACCGCCGTCCGAGTAGCTCGAGCATGTTTGATTCCTTAATGATTGAACATGAACTCTTTCGAGTTGACGATCGTCCACAACACGTCCTCCAAAGCTTGCCGCTTGTTCTCTTGTGCCTCGACATACGCCGCGATGGCATCTCGCTCCCCGCTCGTGGGCCGCCGCGAGAAGGAACTCAAGTACAGGTCTTCGACTATCTCATTGATCGGCATCTTCTCGCCGTCCAGCTTGGCGATTCTACCTTCGCCGCTGGCAAGTTTGTTCTCGATCTCGTCCGAATTGGCAAGCAGCAACACTTGCGCCAGCGTGGCACCGCTCGACCGCTCACACTCGCAGCCGGTCACTCGCCGCGGACGATCGAACGTATCGAGGAAGTACGAACCGAAACCTTCGTGCGGCAAGTCGACGGCCCGGGCACTGCCGCTGATGCCGCTGAACTTGGTTTGCACGCCAGAAGCTTGATCCACCGCATCGTGAAACACTTCGGCAATCAATCGCCTAGCGTAGAAGCGGGCAAAGTTCTGACGGTCGTCCTTGTTGGCTTGCGTCGGATCGGACGACAGCTGATAGACGTTGCTGTTGGTGATTACTCGCAAGATGTGCTTGACGTCGAACTGGTGATCCACAAAGTCCTTGGCCAGCGCGTCGAGCAACTCCGGATTCGAGGGCGGATTACTCTCGCGCAAGTCATCCACTTCGTCCACCAAGCCGCGGCCGAGGAAGTGGCCCCACACGCGATTCACCAGAACCTTGGCGAAGAACGGATTATCCGGCTGTGCCATCCAATCGACCAACGCATGACGCGGGTCGTCCTCGGGCGTGAACGTGGTGTACTCGCCGTCGGGATATTTCGCTTCGGGCACTTTTCCCGTGAGCGGATTCTGTTCGCCGGTGGTCGGACTCGCGGAGGCATAGTACGGCGGCGGTTGGCCAAAACTCTTGCGGCCCAAACGCGTGAAGAAGCCTGCCAGCCCGTAATAGTCTTCCTGGCTCCAACGCTCGTACGGGTGGTGATGGCAGCGGGCGCATTGCAAGCGGACGCCGAGAAACACTTGCGCCGTATCCGCCGTCACCTGATGCAATTGATCGTCGCGCATCTGCCAGTACCAGTTGATCGCCGGCGCGTCTTGCCACTCGCCCGCCGCGGCGACCACACCACGCACGAACTCGTCGTACGGACGGTTTCGCGCGATCATGTCCTTGATCCAGTTGTGGAAGGCATACGACGCTTGGTCCGCGCCCGCCAGTTTCGAGTTGCGCAAGATCGTGCCCCAACGCATCGCGAAGTACGCCGGATAGTCGGGCGAATCGAGCAGCTTGTCGATCCATTGCGCGCGTTTGTCGGCGTTGGTATCCGCCAGGAAGCCGCGAGTTTCATCCACGGTCGGCAGACGCCCGCACACATCGATCGTCACGCGCCGGACGAATGTTTCATCATCGCAGACTGGAGACGGAAGCAATCCGAGCTTCATCCATTTTGCCGCTGCCAATTCGTCAACGTAGTTCGTCGGCCGGAAGCCAGCGATCTCGGCGAGCGGCTTGCCGTGTGGCACGATGGCACGGAAGACCGCGACATGCCCCATATAGCGAGCCATGATAGCCGCCTCGCCACTCTCGCCGGTACTGACGACAAGTCCGTTGTCACTGACGGCAGCGACCGGTTCGAGGTTGCTCGAAAACTGCGACTGACGCGTGACACCGCGTCTTGTGCCATCGCTGTACTCCGCTTCGATGGCCAGTTGCTGTCGGCCTTCGCGATCCAAGACTCGGTCCTGCGGCGTGACGTGCAGCGCGACCACCTGAGCCGCATCGGCGGACGATGCCGCCGCGCCGTTTTCGATCCAGCGTCGCAGCAGCTGATACGCTTCGCTATCGGACGCGAACCGCGCCCCGCCACCGTGCGGCGATTGGCCGACCGCTTTGCGAAGCAGCAGGCTCTCGCTCGGCGACGAAACAAAGATCCGCCGCCCGCGGGCTTCTTTCACAATCGCATCGTGATCGAAAGCTTGATCGAAACCGAACAACGACAGTTGAAATCCGTTTTGCCCTCCTTGTTTCCCGTGACAACCGCCGGCATTGCATCCGTAACGGCTGAGCAGCGGAACGATCTCGGTCCCGAAGTCGACGCTGCGAGCAGCGGCTTGCTGGACGCTGACCTCAACGACGACGCCTTGGTCGTCCAGTCGAGCGATGATCTGCGCCGTTCCATCACCGACCGGAGTCACATATCCGGCGGCGTCCACTCGCACAACCGACTCGTCGCTGCTTTGATAGCCGGCATCGTGCGTCGCGTCGCGTCCATCCCGTTCGAGCAACAACTGCTGCCGCGCAAACGGGTCGTCGAACTGGACTCGCTGCGGTGACGCCGACAACTCGCCCGCCAGACCGGAGGTCGTGGCAGCCGAAACGCTGGACCAGAGCAGCAGGAGGAAGGCGTATTTCATAGGCGGGGAGTGCGATCGGGGGGGCCGCAAAGTGCCTTAAGGATACTCGATGGGTGACGCACGAACAATCTTGCGATTCCGTTCCACAAACGGGACGCCTCAACGCTGATGTACGATGGCCTTCCAAGGCCGTCGATTGTGTCACGACGGCCTTGGAAGGCCATCGTACAGGTCCGGGAATACTTGCAGTCCGAAGTCCCGAACTTCCAGATTGCCGGTTTACTCCAATTATCTGGCCCGACGTCCCGCTTCGTCACACGATCTGCCTATTAGATTGCCTAAATTGTTGACGCGAGCGAATTTGCCTAATTATACTGACCTTCTACTGCTGCACGTGTTTGGGCCGATCGGGGTCTTTATGTACTTGCGTTTGTCGATTGTCACGCTTCTTCTCATCGCCACAAGTATGGTGCCGGAATCGGTGTGGGCACAGGAAGCTTCGACGATCCGACCGCTGGCACCTGGAGTGCTGACGACGATTCCACCGGAGCCCGAGGATGGCGAATCGTTCAGCGGGCCGCTTCCGCTGATCGAAGTCGTGACGGGTATCCCGGATCTCGACTGGACGCCGAACTACACGCCGAAGAGCCAGACACTGCAGGAGATGGCCAAGCAAGTTGTCTTGCGGCGATCGGTTTGGGATCTCGAATTTGCCTTCAAACCGCTGCGGATGATCGAAGTCGACGTTCCTCAGCCGACGGGAAAAATGCAGCGAAAGCTCGTCTGGTACATGGTTTATCGCGTCTCGAACCGTGGTCAGGCCATTGATGTCAAGCAGACTCGCGACACATTCGGGCATATGCTCGCCACGACCGAGGCAGGCACCTTCGATAGCGCTAGGTACAACCAGATCCGTTTCGAGGAGCCAGGGCCAAAACGGTTCATGCCGCATTTTGTGCTGGAGAGCCGCGAGTACAAGAAGTCCTACTTGGATCGCATCTCGCCCGCCGCTCAAAAGGCGATTCAAGCGCGGGAAAAGCCCGGCGCCAAACTGTACAACTCGATCGAGATGACTCGCGTTCCGATCCCGCTCAACGATGAACGGATCGAGCGCGGTTTGTGGGGCGTCGTGACTTGGGAGGATGTCGACCCCAGGATCGACTTCTTCTCGGTTTACATCCGCGGCTTGACTAACGCTTTCGAGTTCGTCGATCCGCCTGGAGCCTACCGCGCGGGCCAGCCGCCTGGATCGGGCCGGTTATTTACTTACAAGACGCTGCAACTGAACTTCTGGCGTCCCGGCGATTCCGTGCTCGAACACGAGGGCGAAATCCGTTATGGCGTTCCCGTCGATACAGATCCCAACGCCCAGGCCTATGTTCTGGACGCTTTTGGCCTGACCGAACGCCTTGATCACCTGTGGATTTACCGCTAAAGTCAGTCGTTTGAACTGACAGTGGAAATCTCAGATGAGGGTTAACCAGCCATGGCACATAAGAAGGGACAAGGGTCCAGCCGCAATGGGCGTGACTCGAATGCACAGCGACGCGGCGTGAAGAAGTTTGGTGGCGAGCACGTTCTGGCTGGAAACATCATTGTTCGACAAGTCGGTAATCGTTTCCACCCCGGTGCGAATGTTGGGCAAGGCCGAGACTATACCTTGTTTGCCCTGGTCGAAGGGAATGTGAAGTTCGACCGTGAAGGAAGACGAGTCAATGTCGTGCCTCTCGTCAGTTAGGGTTCCAGAGACACTTACAATATCAAAGGGACGGCTCGGCAAGGGCTGTCCCTTTTTTTCATGAGAAGCCATGTTTGTTGATCGTTGCCAAATCGAACTTCAAGCCGGTCGCGGCGGCGATGGCTGCATGAGCTTTCGGCGCGAGCGGTACGTGCCGAAGGGAGGGCCGAACGGCGGCGACGGAGGAAAGGGAGGCAGCATCATCATCGCAGCGCGCGAAGGAGTCGATCACCTCTCGGCACTCGCGCATCGCAAATTGTGGCGAGCGCCAAAGGGCATGCATGGCGGTGCCTCGGATCGTACCGGCCGCCAGGGCGAGGACCTCGTGATCCACGTCCCGCCCGGGACCGTGATTATTGATGCGAAGAATGATTTTGTAATTCGCGATCTGACCGCCGACGGCGACAGCTTTGTCATCGCCCGCGGCGGCAAAGGAGGACGGGGCAATGCGTCGTTCAAGTCAGGACAGAACCAGGCACCACGCCAGTTCACTCGCGGTGACGAAGGCGAACATCGCGTGGTGATCTTCGAGCTGAAATCGATCGCCGACGTGGGTTTGATCGGCAAGCCAAACGCCGGTAAGAGTACGTTGCTGAGCCGCCTGTCGCATGCACGTCCCGAAATCGCCGACTATCCCTTCACCACCAAACATCCAAACTTGGGGCGTGTGCAGATCGATCTCGATCGCTCGTTCGTTATGGCGGACATCCCCGGTTTGATCGAAGGGGCTCATGAAGGAGTCGGTTTGGGTATTGAGTTTCTGCGCCACGTCGAGCGGGCTGGCGTGTTGGTCCATCTCGTCGAGCCGATGCCGATGGATGGCAGCGACCCGCTGGAGAACTATCGTGCGATCCGCGAGGAGCTGACCGAGTATAAAGTCAAACTCGGCGAACGGCCTGAAGTGATCGCCGTGACGAAAGCCGAATTGCCTGGCGCGAAAGAACTCCGCGACCAATTGGCCGAGCGGACCGGCCAGGAGGTGCAACTGATTTCCGCGGTGACGGGCGAAGGATTGAACAAGCTGACCGGAGCGATTGCCAAGCTGCTCCAGGAACGGGCCGCAGCATGAGTCCATTGATCGCGGTTGGCATCGGCAACACAACGATCAAGCTCGGTGTAACCGACGTCGTCACCGGCCAGTGGCAACTGCTGCACGAGTGGGACACGGCGGAGTTCGAATTGGGTGACGTAGCCGGCGATTTGCCCAACGAGTCGTGTCGCTGGCGGGTGGCCAGCGTTCATCGCGCCGCTGAACAAACGCTTCGCCAATGGCAGCAGGCATCGCGTTCGCGGGACGACTACCTCGCATTGTCGTACAAAGATCTACCGCTTGAGATCAATGTCGAGTTTCCGGAACGGGTCGGCATGGATCGGCTGATCGCTGCCGTCGCCGCCAACCAGCGGCGAGAAACCAATTGTCCCGCCATCATCGTCGACGCTGGCACCGCGATCACGGTTGATCTCGTTGATGCGGATGGCGTGTTCCAGGGCGGTGTCATCTTGCCCGGCTTTCGATTATCGGCACGAGCCTTGGCCGACGGAACCGACCTGCTGCCGAATGTCGATGCCACGTTTCCCGCGGAAGCACCGCGAGTGATCGGCAAATCGACAACGGAAGCGATTCGCAGCGGTCTGTTTTGGGGAGGCGTGGGCGCGATCCGCGAGTTGGTCTCGCGAACGGTCGCCGAGCTTCAAACGTCGCCGCAGATCTTCGTGACCGGTGGCGACGCCGAGCGGCTGACCGGCTATCTCGCCAACGATGCTCAATTCGTATCGGATCTGGTGCTGCGCGGGATCGTGCTCGCGTGCCGTGACCAAGACCTGCTAGCCCGCATTTCTCATAACACGGCTAGCGCGAGGCCCCCAGATTTGTCATAACTTGATTTCTTA
>JAQBZB010000306.1 GCA_027622275.1 Planctomycetota bacterium
CCAACGGAAGAGTAAATCGAAGAGTCGAGGTCGCGGGGAGTTCGCAGTTCACCGGCTGCACATCGCACTCGGCAGGGTGCCATTTCGCCTGGATTATACGATCCGATGAGCCATTGTAAGGATTTGCCCAATTCCGACCGGGATTCTAACGGTGAATCAGCACGACCAGCGTGACAAACTGACAACTGACAAGCTCCGCCTAATACATCGATCTTGCCTCTGCTCACATTTGCGTTTACTATCGGATAAGCTGTTGCCTGTAAGTAGGTTACGAATTACCCGCTTCTTCACCACCTGAACGCGAAGGAAACATGATGCGAAGCGAATCTCCCAGGGTTAGTGGAAGACCCAGCGTGGCTCGAAAGCGTTGGTTGGGGTTCTCATTCGGATTCGTTCTTTTTGGCGGGCTCTCAGCGGCTTGGCTGACGCTCCCGGCTGCTCCGCTGGACGGCCCCGGTCGAAGTGACCGTCGCGTGACCAAGACGGTCGAGTGGTATATGGAGCAGGAGCATCTCTCGCGGCATCCGTTGGACGACGAGATTTCGACACGGGCGGTGAAAACTTTCTTAGAAGGTTTCGATCCCCGCAAGATGTACTTCCTGCAGTCGGATGTCGACGAGTTCATGAAGAGCGAGCGTCTGTTGGATGACGAAGTCAAAGATGGTGACGTGCGGTTTGCCTATACGGTCTTTAATCGCTATATCCAGCGACTCGACGAACGGGTGGCGATGGTCGAGAAGCTTGTTGACCAACCGCAGGACTATACGATTGACGAGAGCATTGCGACCGATCCAGATAGCTTGCGTTATCCTCGCACGGAAGACGAAGTCATCGACCGCTGGAGGAAGCTGATCAAGTTGAACCTGTTGACTTTCAAAGTCGACGACATGGCCGAGGACGAGGCGCGTACCAAGATCAAGCGCCGCTACCATAGTCTGGCCAAGCGGTGGCACCAAACCGACAGCGACGAGTTGCTCGAGCGATTCCTCACGGCCGTCACCAGCAGCTACGATCCGCATACATCCTATATGTCGCCCAGTACGCTCGATAATTTCGAAATCATGATGCGTTTGAATCTGGACGGCATCGGCGCGGCGCTGCAAGTTTCCGAAGAGGGCTATACCGTCGTGACGAAGGTGATTCCTGGTGGAGCGGCGGACAAGGACGGGCGGCTAAAGCCTGAAGATCAGATCGTCAGCGTCAGTGACGCCAACGGCGAAATGGTCGACATCGTGGACATGAAGTTGAACGACGCGGTTCAGATGATACGAGGCGACGCGGGGACCATCGTGAAGCTCGGCGTGCAACCGGGCGGAACCGGCGAGACCAAGATCTATGACATCACTCGCGCCCGCATCGAGTTGGAGGACAGCGCCGCGCGGGGCGAAGTGATTCCGCGTGGTCAGAAGCCGGACGGCAAGCCGTTCAACGTCGGCGTGATCGATCTGCCCAGCTTCTACATGGATATGCAAGCGGCTCGTGACGACAACGGCCAGAACGCTTTTCGCAGCACGACGCGCGATGTCACGTTGATCCTCGATGACTTCAAGTCGAAGAATGTTGACGTGGTCGTCCTCGACCTGCGTCGCAACGGCGGCGGCAGCTTGACCGAAGCGATCAATCTGACCGGCCTGTTCATCGACCAAGGCCCTGTCGTCCAAGTCAAGGACTCGATCGGTCGCAAACAGAGCTACAACGATCTCGATGCCGGCATGGCTTGGGACGGACCGCTGGTTGTCTTGACCAGCAAGTTTAGCGCGAGTGCGAGTGAGATTCTGGCGGGGGCCATCCAAGACTACGGTCGCGGGCTGATCATCGGCGACGAATCGACTCACGGCAAGGGAACCGTTCAAAGTCTGCTCAATCTGGGCAGCCAAATTTTCCGCAGTCTTCCGAATCCGCCGAATCTTGGTGCCTTGAAGATCACGATGCAACAGTTCTATCGTCCCAACGGCGACAGCACCCAGAAGCGCGGCGTGATTCCCGATGTCATTCTGCCTTCCTTGACCAACGTGATCGGGATGGGTGAGGGCGACTTGGACTACGCCGTCGATTTTGATCACATCGAGACGGCGGAGTTTACGGGCTACAACATGGTCGGCGCTGATGCGCTGACTCAGATTCGCACCCGCTCCAGCGATCGTATCCAGACGACCGGCGACTTCGCGAAGGAGTTAAGTCGCATTGCTCGCTACCAGCGGATGAAGGACGAAAAAGTGGTCTCGCTGAACGAAGAGAAGTATCGTGCCCGCCGAGAAGCCGAGCGCGACGCCGAAGAGGAAGAAGAGAAGCACTTCGACGAGCAGCAAGGCAACAAGGAACGCGAGATCTTTGCGGACGATTTCTACAACAAAGAGGTCGTCAATATTACGCTCGACTACTTGAAAGAACTGGCGAATAACAAAGTTGCTCGCGTGCAGTAAGACCCCCGCGAAACGGTGAATCGAGCATTCTCTGTAGGATGGACTTCCAGTCCGTCCAGGAAAGGGGACGGACTGGAAGTCTATCCTGCGGTGCGAGGTTACTCGCCGCGAATCGTGACGGTCATCTGCCCGGTGTTGTCGCTGATTTCGTTCCAGGCGTCATGACATCGCAGGTAGAGGTTGCCGCTGGTGGCCGGTTGGAACGTGCCGCTGATGCCGAGCAGGAATGGTTCGCCGAGCGTACGATCGTCCAACACGACGCCAACCAATTGCCCGGCGCGGTTCTCGCCGCCATCGGCGTCGGTTTGCTGGCCATCCGCCGACAGCGACCACCGGCCCTCCGTTTGATAGTCATAACGTGTGTCGCGATTGACCGTGACTCCCGACGCCTGAAAGCCCCTGGCGGCAACAACGCGAGTCTTCTGCGTCTCGCCCGCAACCGATGTGGTAAACCGATGGTTCCAATCCCACGAGCAAAGATCGACTCGGTATCCGACCGAGGCGTGTTTCAAAAAGAGTTGGTGCTCAAACTCGATCTTGTCGCGCACGGGAGCGAAGAAATCGTCGAAGGCATTCCGCTGCTCGGCGATAAAGACATTGCCCAGACTGCGGAAGCGTTTGGAGTAGTTTGGGTTGTGCAGCATCATGTAGCAGAATGCCCAGCTATGGAGATATTCGTCACGCGCCTGCGCCACGTTGTCGGCGTCGATCTGCGTCCAGACCTCCGGACGGACGTGCTGACCTTGCGTCGTCGGATCATCCATCATCCGGCGAAGTGATGTCGCTATCCGCAGGCCCGTACTGCCGGTGGCGAAGATCTTTGCCAGCGACGTGCCGTCACCGGCTCTTAGCGTGGCGCTCTGTTGCGCGGAACACTGGATGCCAGATTCGCGGTTGCTACCCTTGACGGCCATCTCCGCCATCCCTTCCTTGTACCACTCCGGTCCCGACGAACCGAACGTATGGATGCAATAGGCGTGGACCAGCTCGTGCTCGGCGACGCCTGGCTTGCTGGAAGCGTATACCGTGGGAAGGTTTCGAGATAGTTTGCCCACACCAACGATCTTCGGCATGGTCGCCCCGCCAACGCCATCGATGATCACGCGGGCCAGCCGATGAGGCAACTGTGCGTCGGTCCAAGCCGACAGATTATGGACGACATAGCAGTCGATCTGTCCTTTCGATTTTCGGCCCCAGTATTGCGCTGAAAACGAAAGCGTCTCCTCCAACCGTTCGTATAGCAACTCGGCGTCTGCCTCGGGCAAATCTGTCCGCACGTGCAGGGTTGAAGACCGGTATTGGCGAATCATCACGGTCGAAGAAGGATTCGCATCTTGCGTTCCCGGCGGGTCCGCCACCGCCAATTTAACGTGAACGCAACAAACCAACGCGAGCAGACAGCAGGTGCGGCGAGCGGACCTAATCATGTGGCGACAGACGGTGATCTGCCAGCCGTCCCGCCGCGCAAGCGGCGACGAACAGAATGGCGAAGTGAATTTGCGAAGAGAGGAGTTATCTTTCTTGACTGACTTTTAGATCGACGGAATCGACGGCGAATTCGCCGGTTGCACCGAACATGCCAACCGCAATGACGGCCAACTTGGCTGTGGGAGGAACTTGGATCGTCGCTTGCTTCTTCACCCAACTGATGGTCCCGTACCAGGGACCCGCCGATTGCGAGCCGCACGGCGCTTGTTTGTCGTCGAAGAAGCTGACGTTCACACGCGGCAGCTCGCGCGGAGATCGACCGGGACGTACCTCCGACGCACGAATCCACAGCGACACGTCGATCGCCGCGATTTCCCGGCCGTTCACGCCGACCGCCTGTAAAGCTTGCGCGCCACGACCGGCCGTCTCGTTGCGGAATTCCAGAAACCGCTCGCCGTGCATCGCCTCTTGGTCGCTCACGATCGTGGCCTGCCGAACGTAGTACCAGGCGAGCAGCTGGTCCTCGTCGTCGGTCACTTCGAAGCTCGCGTTGAGCAGCTGCGGGACATCTTCGTCATCCTTGCGAACTCGCGACTGTTCCGCGCGACCCGTCATCGGCACGAAAAAAGTTGGTTGAAGCGGTTCGGCTTCCAGTTTGCCGTTGACCTTCTTCAGCAGAACTAGCGTCTGCTGATAGCGTTCGCCTAACGGGACAACCATGCGGCCGCCTTCCCGAAGTTGCTCGACGAGCGCGGGTGGCGGGCGTTCCGGCGAGCAGGTGACGATAATGCTGTCGAACGGCGCGTGTTCCGCCCAGCCTTGATAGCCATCGCCGATTTTGGTGTGGACGTTGTCATAGTCCAGGCGGCGCAAGATCTGAGTTGCCTTGCGCCCGAGCGGAGCAACGATCTCAATCGAATAGACCTCCGCCACGAGTTGGCTGAGCACTGCCGCTTGATAGCCGCTGCCCGTGCCAATCTCCAAGACCTTGTCGGTTGGGCGAGGCTTCAGCGCCTCGGTCATGTACGCGACGATGAACGGGGGCGAGATGGTTTGACCCTCGCCAATTGGTAACGCCATGTCGAGGTAGGCTAGGTGCCGCTGTTGCGGAGAGACGAACAAATGCCGCGGGATTTCTCGCAACGCCGCGATGACGCGCTCGTCTTTGATGCCAGCCTCGGCCACTTCATCCCGGACCATCTTCAAGCGGGCTTCCGTCAGTTGTGCCTCGCTTTGCGCGTGCCCCGACGAAGTAAACAACACGAGGCCAATGCTACAAACAGCTTGAATGAACGGCGTACGGACTGTGAAAGAGAACGACAACGATTCGACCTTCTAAAGCGGCGTCTTGCTGCGAGAAGATTGCCGTGCAATCGGAGCCGGATGTCGACAAGAAGTGAACCGTGGTCGACGTACAACCGAGAAAGGGCATCGGCTCCAGTCTAATCCCTCGCGATGCAAGAGGCAATGCAACGCGGCGACAGACCAGGGCTTTTGTTTGTTTGAAGTTGCGTAAGAAGTAGCATGGCCTCGTAGGCCGTGTCGGGTTGAGAACACTGGGAAACACACGGCCTACGAGGCCATGCTACTCATTCGCACTCGCCGCAGATTGAATAAAACAAATGCCCTCGGCAGCAGAATTGCGCGTTCGCAGTCCCGGCTTGCTCGTTCCCAGGCGGGAGCCTGGAAACGAGGAACGGCCTGGTGCCTACTCCTCGCCACCGTCCTTCTTCTTCAAACCTTCCTCTTGCAGTTTTCGGAAGGCGTCGACGCCAAATCCTTCGTCGGCGGCCTTCGCGCCTTCCTTGATGAGATCGCTGCGGCTGAGTCGGATCTTTTTGTATTCGTCCTCGGAGACAACGTAGTACCATTCGGCAAAGCGGGCGTTCAACTCGTGGACCTTCGCTTCGGCCTTGCCGCGTTTGTCCTTCCAATCGTCGAGCTTTCGCTGGTTTTCTTTCTCGATCCGTTTGATCTCTTTGTCCAACTCCGACTCGACTTTGTCTTTCTCGTCAGCCGTCTCGTCAGCTTTCTCTTCTGCCTTGGCGTCGTTGCTGTCCGACGTTGCATCGGCTCCTTCGGTGGCCGGCGGCGGTGGGACGTCTGCCGAGGCGGGCTTCTTCGGCAACTCTTCGAGTTCGGGCATCGGAAACTTGGCTTCGTTCACCGCAACCGTCACCATCAAGTACCGGTTCAGCTTGTTTTCGTCGGTACCTTCTTCAGTGCCCGCCACGTTTCCAAAACGAAGCACGTACTCGAAACCGCTCTTCATGTAGACGTGCAAATCACCGTTGGCGGACAGAATCTCCGGTTCTCCGCCGCTGATCGACAGCGGGTAGAATCCGCGACTCACCAGCGAGTTGACACTCTCTTGATCGTTTAAGAACCCGGCGTCGGCCTTCAAGTCCGCGCGGAGCCCGGTTGGCTTCCGTCGCACGTCGACGATCTTGAGACCCGCCAGAGCGTTCTTCAAGGCGTTCAACTTGTCGCCGTTCAGCTCCTCGCCCGGCAGCAATTCACTCGTGACGGGCGTCAGCGAATCGGCACCGGCACCTTGCTTGTACGTGAGGAACTCACTCAGCTCCCATTTGTTGTCACTGCTGTTCCAATCGGCGATCGCGTCGAACTTTGGTTCGATTTGAAAGCCCCGCGTCGTCCGCAGGACGGAGTAGTCCTTCACCTTCATCCGCTCGATGTCGAGAGCCGCGAGTTCGAGCAGGTCTTGTTCGATCCAGTCCTCAAATTTGGTCGAGAAACGATCGGGGGCGATCTCGACATCGTACACCAAATCGCGTCCCGGTTCGCGGACGAAATGATGGCCTTCGGCTCCTTTGATCGGCTTGCCGATAATCAAACTGGCGAGCTTCTTCCCCTTTTGATCTTCAAAGCTAACCAGCAGACCAACGCCCTTTTCGCCGAGCTTCGTTTCATTCTTGTCGGGCTCTTTAACGCCAAACAATTCGTGTTCGGTCTTGTCTTGCGTGACGACCCCTAAGATTTTCAGCCCGACCAAACTGGTGGCGACGTCACGGATCCGATTCTCGGCGTCAGCCGCGTAGTCGGAGTGAGAAGGAATGCTCCACAGGCCAGTCTTGCCATTCTTGGCGACTTTGAACTCGTGGATTTCGCCCAACTCTTCATCGTAACGAAGAATCTCAAGACTGGCGGCTTGAGCCGGGTCGTCGAGTTTCTCGAACAGCACTCTCCCCGGTGTTCCGATGTCTTCGCCTTGCTTCTCCGTTGGCCTCGCGATCAGCCAGACGCAACCCAGGAGGACTGCAATACCGGCAAAGATCCCAGTCTTCGTGCCTTCGTTCATCGTGTGTCTTCTCCTCGGAATCCCGGTTCGTTCCGGACGAAATCAAATCTTCGACTAGCTTCGCAACCGCGACTTGGCGATACCTTCGCGTTCCCGGAGCCGCCGGCTGACGAAAACGATCAATCCGACAAGCAGCGGTGGGATCGGCGGCAAGGCCACGGCGAGAAACTTATAGAAATTCTGGATCTCAAGGATCCTCAGATCCGTCTGGCGTCGAGCTTCTTCGATCCGATCGTCACGCTCACGCTGCATTTGCTCACGTTTTACTTCCAGCTTCTGATCGAGTTCCTGTTCTTTGATCCTTTGGCGTTGAATCAGAGCGACCAAATCCGCGGAACTCACGTCACCACCTTCGCGTTGTTTTTTTTGCAGTTCTTCGATTTGATCATTCAGTTCCTTGTTCAGCTTCCGGTTCTCGTCTTCAATCTTTTTGATTTCCGCGTTGAACTTCTCTTCGTATTCGATCCGATTTCGGAACTCGGCGTCGCGCTGTGATCGTACCTTCTCTTCGACCTTCTTGAGCGTCGTGTAGTAGGGCTTGCGGCGGCGGATCTCGACATACTCGTCGTCTCCCGATAGCGAGTCGACGATGTTAAGCAGGAAGTTGACGTTCTCGAATCGCCAATTCATCTCTTCGTCGTCGTCGGGCCGAGCGCGAATCCGCATGAAGGCGGACATCATCAAGTCGATATCCGCCACATAGACGACGTCGATCGGCTTGTCCGTTGTGTCGGCTTCGCCCCCCTCCTGTTCTCCCTCGGCGATGGCGGCCTTTGCACTTTCAACACCGCGAATGCGGGCGGCGAGGATTTGTTCTCCGCTTGGGTTCCCTTGCGCTCCTTGCAGGCGTGCGGGATCTTGTTGGTTGTTGCGGAATTGTTCATATCTCATGCGGCCCGCGGCGTCGCCGGTCTTGACCAGCGGTGTGAACGTCAACTCGCTCGTCGGTGCCGCCACGACAACACCGGGGACCGGAAACAGGATCTCGCTCAGACCGCTCGTAATGGGATCTTCGCTGTTGATGGCGTTTTCAGCCCCCGGCGATTCGACGCTGGCAAAAACCCACGAGTCGGGAATGCCTTGAATCTGTAGTTTTTGGTACGGGTTGTATCGTTGCCAGGCGACATCGGGACTGTAGTAACCCTGGATGTTCGGCTCGCCCGGTGGTTCGATTCCGATGGCCATCCAAAGATCACGGATGTTGCCCTTGGGTTGCGGCTGTTGACCTCCGCCGAACATGCCGCCCGGCGCTTGTTTCGGCTCGCCCGTGCCTGGCGCCATCGAAAGGAAGATCGGAGCCGGGTCTTCGAAGATGGCTGTCGGCACGCCGCTCCTGATGGCTTCGACGATGTTCGGCAATTCCTGCGGGCCGAGTGACGATGGTTGAACGACGACCATCACGTCGTACTTGCCTTCTTCGATGGGGGTGGTCGGATCGATCTCTTCGACGTCGTATTGCTTCTCAAGCTCTTCGACGATCTCCTGGCGAGGAATCTGCCGCGGCATCCCGCCCGCAAATGAAAAACCTCCATAAAGTTGCGCGTCGGTGCGGACGATGCCGACCTTCTTGCGTTCCCCTTCGGCGACGGTGCCGATCGATCGGATCAACTCGTACTCGACGGGGATGCCGTAATCGAAAAAGGGAACGACGACTTTCTCCAAGCCGCAGCTAAACGCCGCACCCAGAATCACCTCTTCGTCCTTGAACGCACCGCGGCTGCGAGTCCGCACCATCGTCGGCTGAATGCCGAAGCGGTCTTCGGCCAAGGCGGCCTCCTCGCTGAACGGTTCGAGATTATCGTGCAACCGGACCTTGATCTTGCCGCCGGACATGGCGTCGAATTCCTTGAGCAGCGAGATCAGATTGAACTTCGTCTGCACATAAGCCTCGGGGACTTCGCCGCTGACGAAGGCGTCGATTTGAATCGGGTGATCCGGCTGCAGGTTATCGATGATCTCTCCAGTTTTGGGCGACAGCGAACTGACTTGGCCCGCGGTTACGTCTTTGCGTAGAAAAAAGTCGTGGTCCGTGAAAAAGAGGACTCCGAAGAAAAGGATCAGGACCAGCGCAGCGGTTCGCGCGACGAAGTGCATGAACATCCACGGCCCACCCCTGCCGCTCCAGTGCCGCGAGCCGATCAGCACCATGCTGAGATAAAGCCCAACGACGACGACCAATGCGAAGTAAACGAACGACGAAATGCTCAACACACCTCGGCCAAGATCATCGAAGTTCGCTGACAAGCTCCAGAACGAAATATCGCGGGCAACGGCAGGTGACGGGATGATGAGTTCGGCATTCGCGGCGAAGGCGAGCGGCGCGTTGAAGGCAGCCCCGAGAATGAACCCCACGGTCATGTTGCTCGTCAGGAACGAGGCCACCATGCCGATGGCCAGCATCGCCAGTCCGACCAGCCAATAGCCAAGATAAGTCGCAAAGAACAAGCCGGTATCGAGGTCCCCCATCGACAGCGAGGCCAGCACCATGTAGTTCGAGAACTGCGAGAACATCAACGACGCCGTGAAGATCGCCGCCGCCGCCAAATACTTGCCGATGACAATGTCAAAGTCGTCGGCCGGCAACGTCAGCAGCAATTCGTCCGTTCCCTGCCGCCGCTCTTCCGACCAGATGCTCATTGTGATCGCCGGGATGAACACCAGCATGATCAAGGGCAGCACTCTATTCAACTGGTCGAGATTCGCAAGATTGGACGTGAAGAACTCGTGGGGCCAGAACGCGGCGAACGAGGTCAGCAACACGAACAAGCACAGAAACACATAGCCCGTCGGATTGCTGAAGTAGCCGACAAAGTTCCGTTTCAACACCGCGTAGGCCGCCTTCTTATAGGCGATCAGCGGCGAGACGGCTAACACACAAAGTGCCAAAAAAGCGATGTCGAGCATCAGGATCTGAATGAACGCTAAACCCATGACTTCCGTTCCACCATCAAACAAAGGGTGTGTTGAAAAAACTCTTAGGCGGTTACCGCGTCGGCTCTGGTCAATCGATGAAATGCTTGCTGCAGCTCGTCGCTGTCCGCGCCTAGCTCGCTGACCGAGCCGTCATAAACAAGCCGTCCTTCGTTGATGATGATGACGCGGCTCGCCATCGCTTCGACTTCCTGGAGAATGTGAGTCGACAGCAGAATCGTCTTGGTCTGACTTAGCTGCCGCAGCACTTCCCGTACATCTCGGATCTGATTCGGATCGAGCCCGGCGGTCGGCTCGTCCATGATCAACACGTCCGGCTCGTGCAGCAGAGCCTGAGCCATCCCGACGCGTTGTCGATAACCCTTGGAGAGTTTGCTGATCGGCTTGTAGACAACCGTCCCCAGGCGGCACATGTCGATGACGGCATCGATGCGTTCGTTCTTGCGAGCCGAACTCATTCCACGAGCATCGGCGAAGAAGTTCAGCAGGCTGTGCGGCGTCATATCGGGGTACAGCGGACCGTTCTCCGGCAGATAACCGAGCCGAGCTGAAGCATCCAGCCGGTCCTGCGACATGTCGTGACCAGCGATCTTCGCCATTCCTTCGGACGGAGCAAGATAGCCCGTCAACATCTTCATGGTCGTACTCTTCCCGGCACCATTGGGGCCCAGGAACGCGACCAACTCGCCTTCGCGGACCTTGAACGAGACGTCTTTAGTCGCCGTGAAGATCCCATAGAACTTCGACAGTCCAATGGCCTCGATCATCGGCGGACGATCGGTCGCTTTGGCTTGACTCGCCTTCGGTTTATCGCTCATCAGCTATTCCGTATGTGTAACCGTTGACAGGACTTCGGGAGCCGCCGGTGAAGGTGGGAGCCGGCTTCCCTGGGACCGCATCGGTCCTCAATTTCGTCCCAAAATGCAGTTGGCCGGAGGCATTACGCACCGACCACGGATGTTCTCTACGCCGCCCGATGTTGGTTGGTTCGGTCAAACTTTGGCAGCCCGCCAGCCACACATCGGCAACCGCAGGCGGGCAGCACAGCCAACAATGTAGAGCCGACGCATTCGCAGTTCAAGCTGCCTAGCCTGCATTTCTCATCACATCGGAAAATGTGGAGGGGCATCGGCGTAGCGCGGCGTTTTTTTGAG
>JAQBZB010000019.1 GCA_027622275.1 Planctomycetota bacterium
CCAGCCGCCACGGTGGCGGCTGGAAGCCACCACTACTTTGGTCAGACTTTTCCTGCCGCTCACCTAATGCCAGAACCGTTCGACCCCTACTTGCAGTGGCTTGAGATCGAGCCGCACGAAATGCCGGTCGATCACTATCGGCTGCTCGGCACCCGCCGCTTCGAGAGCGATCAGTCGGTCATCTCCGCCGCCGCGGACGCGCGGATGTCGCATGTTCGCACGTTCCAGACCGGACCTCGTGCCGCCTACACGCAGAAGCTCCTGAACGAACTAGCAGCGGCACGAGTCTGTCTGCTGAACTCGGGTGCCAAGGCGAGCTACGACCAAGTGCTTGAAGCCGTATTCTTCGATTCCGCTCCCCCGCCGCAAATCGCACAGATCGCATGTCCACCCATCGCGGACGACGATGACACGATTGAAGACTTGGAGGAAGCCGAGTCGAAGACATGGGTTGCCGTTGCAACCGTGATCATCGTCTTGCTCGTTGGTGCAATCGCGGTTCTCGTGCTACGGCAGCAGAAACCTCATCGAACCACGGTGCCAGCGAACCTTTCGCCAGCTTCCCCGATTGCTGTATCGGTGCCGGACGAACCGGATTATGAAGAGAGCGAGCCCGTCTTGATTTATCAGGAAGCCGACGGCAGCGTGAACCTGGATGCCGGCATCGCCCAGTTGCATGGCCCGAACCTCCGCCTTGGGATTTCAGGCAGCGTCAACGTGATTACCGACTGGGAGTCGATGGACGATTGGGTGAGTTGGAGGTTCAAAGTCGTCAAGGTTCCGCCGCAAGGCATCTTTCACGTCCACGTGACTTATGCGGCGCGACCGGAATCCGACGGCGGCAAGTTCGTGATCGCGGTCGGTGTGCAGGAAAAAGTATGTGAAATCCGCGGCACCGGCGAGCCGGTGACGGACGAGTATTTTATTGCTGTCCCCAACGGTGGCGAACACACGCTGACCGTCCGAGCGAACAGCAAACCCTCGCAACGGCTGATGGACCTGAAGTCTCTGAACTTGGTGTTTCCGTAGTTCGACTCTCCGCGTGACTGGACGGACTGGAAGTCCATCCTACGCGGCTGCGGCACAGCCGCCCTACGAAACTACGAAACGATGCCGCGTTCTTCAAGCAGCTTCAGGATTGCATCGACGCACTCGGTAACTGGCAACTCGTGCGTCGGCAGCACCAAGTCCGGCGTGACAGGCTGCTCGTAAGGTGACGAAACACCTGGGAAATTCGGCAGTTCGCCCGAGTCGGCACGCGGATAATGCCCGTCGGTGTCTCGTGTGCGGCAAACCTCGACCGGTACCGCGAGATGCACGACCAGGAAACGATCGCGACCGACAACTTCCGCCGCTTTCTGACGAACTTCTTCGCTCGGAGCGACAAACGCGCCAATGCAGATCAAGCCCGCGTCGTTGATCAATTTGGCGACCTCCGCGCTCCGGCGCAGATTCTCCGAACGGTCGTCCGCCGCGAAGCCAAGGTCTCGGCTGATGCCGCGTCGCATGTTCTGGCCATCCAGGACCGTCGCGGCACGACCCAGGTCGAACAACCTTCGCTCTAACGCATAAGCGACCGTCGTCTTACCCGCTCCGGTCAAACCGGTAAGCAGAATCGTCGCTGATTTCTGGCCGAACCGTGCCGTTCGTTCTTCGGGAGTGACGGCGCTTAATTCGGTGCTAAGCGTCTCACTTTGTGGCGTGTCGTCCCAGTGATCGTGCCGCTGATCGCCCGTCGAGACATCCAGAATCATCCCGGCCGCGAGCGTCGAGTTGCTGATCCGATCGACGATGATGAACGCGCCCGTCATTCGGTTGCGACGATAGCCATCGAAGCACACCGGCTCGCTCAACGCAACACTGCAACGGCCGATCTCGTTCAGCTTTAAGGTCGGAGTGTCTTGGCGGTGAAGCGAGTTGACATCGATCTGGTAGCGTAACGTACTGATCGTGCCCGTGACGTTCTTGGCAGCCTGTTTGAAGATGTAGGTCTTGCCGGGCACCATTTGATCGTCATGCATCCACACGACCATCGCGTCGAACTTCTGTTCGATCCGCGGCACGTTCCCAGGGCGGACGATCATATCGCCGCGGCTGACGTCGATTTCGTCCTCTAAGGTCAGCGTGACGGATTGCGGCGTGAAGGCCTCTTCGAGATCGCCGTCGAACGTGACAATCGATTTCACGCGGCTTTTCTTGCGCGATGGCAGCGCCATGACCTCGTCGCCTCGCCTGACCGTGCCGGATGCGATCGTGCCACAGAATCCCCGAAAGTCGAGATGCGGCCGGTTGACGTACTGCACCGGAAAGCGAAAGTCATTAAAGTTGCGGTCGGAACCGATGTAAACCGAGTCGAGAAAGTTCATCAGAGTCGAACCTCGATACCAAGGCATCTTCGCGCTCGGATCGACGATGTTATCGCCGTTCAAAGCGGAGATCGGGATGAAGTGTAAGTCATTCGGGTCAAGTTTGCGGGCAAACTCTTCGTAGTCGCCGCGGATCTTGTCGTACACTTCCTCGCTGTAATCGACGAGGTCCATCTTGTTCACAGCGACCAGAACGTGCTTGATTCCCAGCAACGAGACAATGAAGCTGTGCCGCTTGGTTTGCGTGACGACGCCATGTCGGGCATCGACCAGAATCACAGCCAGATCACACGTCGATGCGCCAGTCGCCATGTTCCGCGTGTACTGCTCGTGACCCGGCGTATCGGCGATGATGAATTTTCGCTTCGCCGTCGAGAAGTAGCGATAAGCGACGTCGATCGTGATCCCCTGCTCGCGTTCTGCTTTCAGCCCGTCGGTGAACAGCGCCGGATCGAAACCTCCGCCCGTCGTCCCGTGCGTGGCCGAGTCTTGTTCGAGCGTCTTGAGCGTATCTTCATAGATCAACTTGGCGTCGTAAAACAACCGGCCAATTAACGTACTCTTGCCATCGTCCACGCTGCCACACGTCAGAAAGCGGAGCAGTTCCTTCTGCTCGTGCTGAGCGAGGTAGGCGTCGATGTCGGTGGCGATTAGTTCGGACTGATGAGACATGTTTAGTTCATGCGTTTCGAAAAATAATCCAGTCGATTCCTAGTTGCCGAACAGCTGCTCGAACGGTCCCCAGCTTCAGATCCTTGTTGCCCCAATCCGGTAGCACGGTAGCACGGTGGCACGTTGATTTTCGGGATTAAACCACTTCCGATGTGACCCACCACTTTTCCGAGGCAGTTCAATGCAGCCTAACTGTTCGAGCTTGCGTGTGACTTCTCGATACTTCATGCGGAGATGACAGTCTCGAGCCAAACGGGACCGCTGGAATCTTGAATCTCACTATTCTTCGGCAGTTGGCGACCCAACTCGGCATAGGTTTCTACGACAGCCGCGAGCGCATCCTTGGCATTCGCCAGCGCTTCCTCCAGCGAGTCGCCTTCGGTGACCAGCTCGGGAAGTAACGGCGACGTGACTGTGTATCCGCCGTCCGGCTGTGGCGAAAAAACAAGTGGTATCTTGTAGTGCATCATCGCTTCCTTGTGAAACTTCTAAAAATAACCGCGTTTCTTCTTCTCTTCCATTCCCGCTCCCCCTTCGTCTTGGTCGATCAAGCGGCCTTGCCGTTCAGAAGTGGTGCAGAGAAGCATTTCTTGAATGATCTCAGGCAGCGTCGTGGCGTTGGAATCGACCGCGCCGGAAAGCGGATAGCAGCCGAGTGTGCGGAAACGAACTCGGCGCATCTCGGGAACTTCCCCTGGCTTGAGTTCAAGGCGCTCGTCGTCGACCAAAATCAGCGTGCCGCCGCGACGTACGACCGGCCGTTCCTTGGCGTAGTACAGCGGAACGATGGGGATCTGCTCCAGGTGAATATACTGCCACACATCTAACTCGGTCCAATTCGACAGCGGAAAGATGCGAATGCTCTCGCCTTTGTTCACCCGCGCGTTGTACAAATTCCACAATTCGGGCCGCTGATTCTTGGGGTCCCAGCGATGATGCTTGTCGCGAAACGAGAAGACGCGTTCCTTGGCACGAGACTTCTCTTCGTCGCGCCGGGCACCGCCAAAGGCCGCGTCGAACCCGTACTTGTCCAGTGCCTGCTTCAGGCCATCGGTCTTCATCAATTCGGTGTGTTTCTCGCTATCGTCCAACGGATGAATGCCGTGCTGTTTGCCTTCCTCGTTGATATGGACGATCACGTCCAGCCCCAACTCCTTGCGAGCATACTCTTCGCGGAACGCGATCATTTCACGGAACTTCCAGGTCGTGTCGATATGCATCAGCGGGAATGGGGGCTTCGCGGGATAAAATGCCTTTTGAGCCAAGCGGACCATGACCGACGAGTCCTTGCCGATGGAATAGAGCATCACCGGGTTATGAAACTCAGCCGCCACTTCGCGAATGATGTGGATGCTCTCGGCTTCTAACTGGTTGAGGTGAGTGAGGTTATAGCCGGACATGGCACGTGCGTGGCGAGAAGTTGACGGGCAATAATCTTGGCCATTCTAAAGGCTGAGCAAGCTTGAGAAGAGGGGGTGCGAGTTTCGGCCGTGGGCACCGGGCCTCGTCCTATCCGCCCAAGACTTGGCCGCAGGTCTCGTCACGCAAAATCTGGCACCCTCGATGCTTGGTAGTGGTACAGTTTGGCGATTGGCATGGAAACCCGACGCGTAAGCGAGGACGCAGCACGTTGCCTCGCTTACGCGTCGGGTTACGAGGCGATCACCTCTACGCCCCGAGATCGGCAAACTGTACCACTACCCGATGCTTGCAATCGTTGACACCTTGCGCACTCGAGCCATAAAATGTGCGGTTTTCCTTCTCCGAGCTACGTGGCTCTTCGCTCCGCGAAGATGCGTTCTTTCGCGGAGCGAAAGGCCACGTGCCAACACCTGGGGAGACGAGTCTCTTGCAAGAAGCGATTGCTAAGGCCGATACGCTGATCGAAGCGCTCGGCTGGATCCGCCGGTTTCGCGACAAAGTGACCGTCATCAAGCTCGGCGGCAGCTTCCTCGATGATGCCGACTCGCTGCAGCATGTGCTGCTCGATATCGTGTTTATGGAATCGGTCGGCATGCGGCCTGTCGTCGTTCACGGCGGGGGACCGGCGATCAATCGAGCGATGAAAGAAGCGGGTATCAAGCCGCAGTTCGTTCAGGGCCGACGCTACACGGACGACGCCACGCTGGCGATCGTCGAGCGAGTCTTGGCCTATGAAACGAACGAGCATCTCGCAACCGAGATCGAGAAGCTCGAAGGCCGCGCGATGAATCTGAATTTCAACACGACCAATGTCTTGTTTGGCGAACGCCTGCAACTTGACGGTGACGATGGTCCGGTCGATCTCGGACACGTTGGACGCGTGACTCGAGTCGACCGCCTAACGATCGATAACCTATGCTATGCAGGACAAGTACCAATAATTCCTTCGATGTGCCTTGATAACGAAGGCAACAAGCTGAACGTCAACGCCGACACGGCGGCGACTGCGGTCGCGCAGGCACTCGGAGCCGAGAAGCTTGTCTTTATGAGCGATGTGAGCGGCGTTCGTCGAGATAAGGATGATCCCGAGTCGTTGATCCACAGCTTAACCGCCAGTCAGGCCCGCGAGTTGATTTCATCAGGCGCGGTCGACGCCGGCATGATCCCCAAGGTCGAAGCGTGCCTGGAGACTCTGGACAAAGGGGTTCGTAAGATCCACATCATCGACGGTCGTATCCGCCACTCACTACTCCTTGAAATCTATACGACGACCGGCGTCGGTACCCAGCTCGTGAAAGACTAAAATTCGCATCGTTCGTTTTGGCACGAACCTGCTTCGCTCGTTACCTGTCGTCAATACTTCGTCAACATCCGGCAATTGCCGCTTTTCCATCCAGCGAGGGTCTCATGAATTCGGGCGACACCATCGAACTGTTTAAGAAATACGTCATTGCGAACTATGGTCGATATCCGTTGAATCTGGTTCGCGGCGATGGTTCGTTGGTGTGGGACAGTGAAAACAATCGCTATCTCGATTTTTTCCCCGGCTGGGGATGTAATTTGCTCGGCCACTGTCCGCCCAAGGTGGTGAAGGCCGTCCAAGACCAAGTCGCCAAGCTGATCCACGTGCCGAACACCTGGCACATGGACGTACAGGGCCTGTGGGCGAAGGAGCTTTCGGAGCGAAGTTTCGGCGGCCAAGCTTTCTTCTGCAATTCCGGAACGGAAGCGAACGAAGCCGCCATCAAACTGGCTCGGCTCCACACACCGAAAGAGCGTTACAAGATCATCACCTTCGAAGGTGGTTTTCATGGGCGAACGCTCGGTTCGCTCGCCGCGACCGCCCAGCCGAAGTATCACGAAGGTCTTGGACCGCTCGTCGCCGGCTTCAACTATGCCCCGTACGGCGACCTCGCAGCCGTCGAGAAGCTGATCGACGACGAAACCTGTGCGATCATGGTCGAACCGATCCAAGGCGAAGGCGGCATCCGCATTCCGCCCGCCGGCTTTCTGCAAGGGCTGCGCAAACTCGCCGACGACAACGGATTGGTGCTGATCTTTGACGAAGTCCAAACCGGCTGCGGGCGTACGGGCAATTGGTTTGCTTATCAGCACTTTGGCGTCACGCCCGATGTCATGACGCTGGCCAAGGCCATCTGCGGCGGGATCGCGGGCGGTGCGATGCTGACAACGGCCGAGATCGCCCCGAGCTTGCGTCCGGGCATGCACGCCGCGACCTTCGGCGGTAATCCGATCGCGGCCGTGGCGGGCATCGCGACACTGCAAACGATAGAAGAAGACAACCTGCTCACCAGCGCGAAGCAACTTGGAGACTACTTCCGCACTCGCTTTCAGAGTCTGAAGCAAGACTGCAACATCGTTCAGGAAGTGCGCGTGCTTGGTGTCATGATTGGCGTCGAGTTGACCGTCGATGGAGCGCCGGTCGTCCAAAAGTGTCTCGAACGAAAACTGCTCGTCAATTGCACGCAAGGCCGAGTGATCCGCCTTTTGCCGGCAATGAACTTGACAATGGAACAGGCAGAAGAGGGTTGTGCAATCCTCGAAGACGCATTGAAGTCAGTCGCGGCAGAGTAGGCGTGATCCGCTCGCGACAGAAAACATCAACGAGAGGATCACAAACGTGCGACATGTACTAACGCTCTTCGATCTTACAGCGAAAGAAATCGAACGCATCTTTGCCATCACGGAAGATCTGAAGACGAAGTTCCAACAAGGCATCCGCGAACCGCTCTTTCCAGGGCGAGTACTGGCATTGCTGTTCGAGAAACAATCGCTGCGGACGCGGGTCAGTTTCGAGACGGCGATCGCCAACTTGGGCGGCAGCAGCCTGTTCCTTGGCAAGGATGTCGGTTGGGGAGAACGCGAATCGACAGCGGACTTTGGACAAGTCCTCGGGCAGTATGTGGATGCCGTCGTCTGCCGTTCGAATTCTCACGCCAAAGTCGAACAGCTGGCGAAACACTGCACGTGCTCGATCATCAACGGCCTGACCGATACGTCGCATCCCTGCCAGGCACTCGCCGACCTGTACACCGTGCGCGAACGTCATGGTTCGGTGGCCGGCCTGCGGTTGGCTTACGTCGGCGACGCGAATAACGTGGCGCGAAGTTTGGCGGTCGCCTGTGGCAAGCTCGACGTCGAGTTTGCAATCGCTGCTCCCGAGCGATATCAGTTCGACGGCAAGTTTCGAACAAGACTGCGAAAGGAACTTCCCGCGCTGAAGCTGCTGGAAACGACCGACCCCGTCGAGGCCGTGAAGGGAGCTGCCGGGGTCTACACAGACGTTTGGGCGAGCATGGGCCAAGAGTCCGAACGCGAGCAACGAGCCGTCGCGTTCGCCGATTACCAAGTCAATGCCGCGCTCATGAAGCACGCCGATCCCGACGCCTGTTTCCTGCATTGCCTCCCAGCTCGCCGAGGCGAAGAGGTTTCAGCGGAAGTGATCGACGGGCCGCAGAGTGTCATCGTCCAACAAGCCGGGAACCGTCTGCACGCCCAGAAGGGATTGCTCGCGTGGCTGCTCGGCACGCAAGCTTAGAATCGTTTAACGGCAAGCCGAAGGCGACGGCTTTGCTTACTTCACTGTCGCCTTCGATACTTGCCGTTAAACGAGGACATAGTTGATAACCACTTTTCTTGGCCGAGTCGTTACTCGCAGAATAGAGAACACCCCCCAATGACACGACGTCCGAACGAGCTGCGCCCCATCAAAGTCAAACGCCGTTACACACGTACCTCGCCCGGCAGCGTGTTGTATCAATCCGGCAACACGACCGTGCTCTGTACCGCCAGCGTCCAGGCCGACGTACCGCCCTGGCTCGCCGGCAAGGGCAAAGGTTGGATCACCGCCGAATACAACATGTTGCCCAACAGCACGAGTCCGCGTAAACGCCGCGAGCGAGACGGCAAAGTCGACGGCCGCACGACCGAGATCCAGCGGCTGATCGCACGCAGCTTGCGCGCCGTCGCCGATCTTGCCGCTCTTGGCGAGCGGCTGGTGACGGTCGATTGCGACGTGCTCGAAGCGGACGGCGGCACGCGCACCGCGAGTATCACAGGCGGCTTCATCGCGTTGGTCGAAGCCATCCGCAGCATCCAAAAGGAGCTTCCCGATCCTTCAAAATTCCCGCTGCGAGACAGCGTCGCCGCCATCAGCGTCGGGATGGTCAACGGCCAGCCAACGCTGGACCTCGACTACGAGCAAGACTTCGCCGCCGCCGTCGACATGAACGTCGTCATGACCGGCGGCGGCCGCTTTGTCGAGATCCAAGGCACCGGCGAAGAAGCGACCTTCAGCGACGACGATCTCGATGCGCTATTGAAACTCGCGAGGCGGGGAATCAAAGACTTGACTGCGGTGCAAAAAGACGCACTCGGCAAGCAATGGCCGTTTTAGACGCGGCTGCGGTCCCAATTACACGTCCGGTTTCTCTGGGCTTACCGAGTTCGTATTTAGAATTCAGCGTAAACGAATTGTTTTCCTTCGGGAAAATCCGAAAGCGTTCGCAGGTTGAGACAGTTTGGGAGTCCACATAGCATTTCAGATTGCGTACAATCATCGACACGGGTTTCGCCACTACCCAATGTACACCAACAACGCAGATTACGGGTTGGTGACCCTGCGACACAAATGAGTCTTGCCCGTTCGGTTTGTCCGTAGCTGAGTCGAAACATCATATATCAGATGCCTGGTACCATACGACAACTCGTTAAGCTCTTTCGATCTATCACATCAAATGACTTCGTCGCAGCGAAAGCCGCTGCTGCTGAGATCTGCGAAAGCGTGGAACGGAAAGGACAGCGCACTGCGGCGCGCTCATTGCGAGGCGCGCTTATTGCCACCAATAACGATCACCCGGCAACCCCGATTTCAGGTCTGGACAAGCCGAATTCAACAAGTTTCATTAAAACCGGTTTAATCAGCTTGGCACCAGACCGACCACTTGACGAAGTAACGCTAACTCCAAAGGTGCGTACCGAACTGAATTCCGTCGTTGAAGAGTGGCGCAATCGACACAAGTTGGTGGAGAGAAAGCTACTCCCTAGATCAAAACTTTTGTTTCACGGTCCGCCTGGGTGCGGCAAGAGCCTCACCGCAAGAGCGGTCGCGCACGAACTCGGGTTACCAATCTATCTTGTGCGATTTGATTCGGTGATCGGCGCATATTTGGGGCAAACGGCCATTCATTTAAGGCAACTGTTTCATTTTGCAGAGACCACACCGTGTGTTCTATTGTTGGATGAGTTGGATGCGTTGGGAAAGCAGCGTGGTAATCCACTGGATGTTGGCGAATTGGATCGAATTGTAATCGCTCTTATGCAGGAGCTCGAGCACTCAAAACCGCTTGGTCTTATCGTTGCCACGTCCAATCTTGCGAAAAACCTTGATGACGCCTTATGGCGGCGGTTCGACCTATCACTTTTGTTCAAGGCTCCGACCAAATCGCAGTTGTCGGCATTTTGTAAGGAACTCGCGGATAACTATCGGATTCGATTGACGCGTGAGAAAGCGATACGCGCCGCGAGCGTACGTAGCTTTGCCGAGGCAGAGGCGGTTGTTATAGCGGAAGCTAGACGTCAGGCGCTTACCGAAAGGTGAAGAACTCGGTGGCCAAACATCGGGCAAAGCCCCGCACATTTGTTTAAATGAAACGCACGAACTGTCGCCGGAGGAGCGATCAGGGGGAGGTGCGTTGCCTAAATACACCGGTATCTCGTGGGCTGCGAAAGCAAACAAGCTAAGCCAAAGTCTGCGATCAGTTTCAGATATTGTCACATCATCACACGATCCACTTCGGGAAGAGCGGTATTTTGTCATCGCATTGCCAGTGCCCGAGGTTGCCAAGGAGTCGAAGGACAAGAGAAAGGCACCGCAGGGAACCTTCAAAGAAAGAACTGAATTTAAGGGAACTCATGGCAAGGTATTCGATCGATTACAATTGGACCTCCTTCATGTTACAGACGACGGGAAAGCCATCGTTCATGCGGAGAAGCAGCGGTTCGATCAGATACTTCATCGAGCGGAAACTCTAGAGACTCTCGGAGTTCGTGAACAGTCTCGCTGGGCTACGATAGACTCTTTCGACGTCATTCCTTTGGAGTTGCGAGTTGACGCAGAGTGGTTGCAAGAACTCGTCGAAAACGAACCCTCAGATGTCATTATTGAGTTACAGCCAGTATTGGGCCGAAAAGATGCGGACCGGATGTTACGTGCGATCACGGACCTCTTGGTCAGAACCCCTGGAGAAAGGCTCACGGGCACTGGCACTGATTTCTCCGGGCGACATTGGTTCCGTGGAAAAGCATCGCGTCGGTCTATTCGCAAGATCGCGAAGGACTTCTATTCTGTCCAGGCCGTTCATGCCCCTCTATGCTCCATTGCAGCTGGAAAGCAGCAGCGAAGAGCCGCCACGAACTTGCGAGGACACGCGATTCCTGAAGTGCGTCCCGACATCACCACCCTACCATGCGTTGCAGTCATGGACATGGGAATTCCAGCGGACCATGTCCGTCTCCGTCATTATCGCCGCGGTCAGTTCTACGCGCAGGACGCGCCCCGGGGCTCTATTGGCGAGCATGGATCGCGAGTCGCCTCTCGCGTTGTCTTCGGCGACTTTGAGAACCACAGCGAGCTTGAAAGAGCCGCTGGGCAATGTGCATTCTTCGACGCGATGGTAGCAAGAGCGTTTAATCCAGACCAGGATAAAGTCGATGATAAGCTTGTAATGGAAGCCCTTCGTGGCGTGCGCGGCACCGCCCCTGACGCCCGAGTCTTCAACCTTAGTTTCGGCGATGTTCGGTCACTCAGTGACATTCCTACGGTTGAGAGGGGTGTAAAGTGTGCGGATCTTCGAGACTTGGACAACTTTATCTTCGCGAACGACTGTGCGGTCGTTGTAGCAGCTGGAAACTCAAGGATCGGCGTGCCGCCGAACTCGCCATATCCCGACCATCACGACGATCAAAGATGGGCGCTCGGCCTATGGTCGAGTGGATTCAATACTTGGATTTGCGGCGCATATGTTTCGCAAATATCGACTCAAGGGCTGGTGCAATCAGTGGGGTGGCCAAGTCCTTTCACGCGAATTGGTCCGGGAATCTGCGATGCTCCAGTTCCATCGTTCAGCGCCCCGGGTGGTAATTGGGACGAAAACTATCAACCGCGACCTGGACTTGGTGTGTGGACATTATCGGCAGCGGGTTTGCCAGAAGACTATGCCGGGACGTCGCACGCCGCGCCAATTTTGGCGCGGGAGGTCGCGTTGACGCTACATGCGCTGCAACAACACTGCGTACCCGGAACTCAGCCCTTCGCAGTTACAGCAAGATCGTTTCTGACGCTGACAGCGAATCCGCCAGTACGAGACCCGGCGATTAATGCACTTGCCGAGAGAACCCTGGGTCATGGGCAGGCGAAGATTGAACGCTTGCTCTCTCCCACCAGAGGTTCGGCAGTGATACTTTGGCAAGGCTACATAGAGTCTACACGTGACACGGTCAGGGTTCAGCTGCCAATTCCAATTCCCTGGCTTGATGATGCTGAAAAGCCCGTGCTTCGGCTAATCGTATGTTATGATCCGCCTGTCAATGATGCTGTACCTGGGATATGGGCGTGTCGCAGAGTCAAGCCAGTTCTTCGTCTCGGCCCAGATTCAGAGGCGGTTCGTGCGCCGCGGGGCCGGAACGCCTCTTTCCCTGTTATCGACCGGGAGTACTTGCTGGAGCGATACAAACCCGGAAGCGACAAGGTTGCCGAGGGCGATCTTTGGGTTCTCGAACTGTCTTACGATGAAATCGCGCCATACCCTCCCGGCATGGACTTTGACCCGCGTCAGCGAGTTGCACTTGCGGTCGAACTTTACGATCGCGGCCAATCAAATGCTGACCCTCAGCCTGCGTTGCAATCGTTGCCGATTGCCAGTTCCATGAGGCGGCTTTCAATCTCGCCTACACCCATCCGTAACCCAATCATTGTTCGGACTCGCATATGAGCATTCGGGTTTCCGGGGATTCAAAGACTCGGTCTTGCCGAGAACGACTCCCGTCCCCCGGGTCTACCCCTTCGGCAACAGCGCCAACACGGATTCGCTGGGCCTAGGGATCACGTGGGCGGCGATCAGCTTGCCGAGGCCTTCGACTTTCGCTTGGCCGGCGTCGATCGCGGCTTTGACGGCGGCGACGTCGCCTTTGATGATCACCGTCACGTAGCCGCCGCCGAGCTTCTCTTTGCCGATGACTTCCACGTTGGCGGCTTTGCAGGCGTTGTCGATGGCTTCGAAGACCGCGGTGAACCCTTGCGTCTCGATGAAGCCCAGGGCAAAAGATGCTGCGTCACTCACGGTCGGCTCCTTGTACGTTGGCACTCTTACGACATTCTGTTGAATCAGTGGATTGTACTCGACGGCACTTTCGATCGCTTTCCAGGCCCCGTCGTCCGGACGATTGATCGTGTTGGAAACGGGCGAGCCTTGCATTCGCTCGGCGACGGCGTGTCCCGCCGCGATCGCGGTCTGAACCGCATCGACCTCTCCGGTGATCTTGATGACAACACCGAGGAAGTCGTTCAGTTCGAGTTGCACGACCCGGATCGTGGCCGTCTTGTCCATGACGTCCAAGGCCACAATCGCGGGCGTGAAACCCGTTGTTTCGAGTATTCCAAGTGCTTGACGCAAGTCAATGTTTCCCAGGCGATCACGTGACCACGAAGCCAGTCTCATTTCGAGTATAGCTTACGCTAATGCCCGTACGATGGCCTTCCAAGGCCGTCGAATCTTGGCGATGGCCTTGGAAGGCCATCGTACGAAAGAGAACGCAGCGTCCGACTCATAGTTTTCGCAGACAATCAGCCAAATACTCCCGCGATCGGTTGATCTCCGCGGTCACGGCGGCCGTCGTATCGAGGATCGGAATCCCACGCGGCACGGGATGCATGAAAATCTCAGTCCAGCCGCGATATGTGATGTCGCGCAGAGCCGCGACGAGCGGTACGAAATCGAGCGTGCCGCGTCCCGGCATTTGCAGCAGCTCTTGCTCCTTCGGCAACTTCTCATGGCAACCCATCCCGTGCTGCCAGGCATAAAACATCGCGATGCCATCGCCGAGCGACCGGATCAGATCGCTGATCAGCTGCTCGTCTTGCGGCAGATGATACGGAGCCAGCGCGACGGCTAAGTGCTCGGACGAACGCAGCTCGACGAGCCACTTCAACGAATCGGGCGAATCGATCAAGTTGTTGCCGTGGTTCTCAATGGCGATCGTGACGCCCGTTTCCTCAGCGACCGCCACATGCGGCTTCATCTGCTCCACGAACTTGCCGACCGCTGCTTTGAGTTCGCTTCCTGTCAATCCCACCGGTCCTTTGCCGCCGCACACGATCGTTGGGCAGCTGAATCGTTTCGCAAGTCGCATTTCGTCTTGGATGCCAAACGGGCCGAGCTTGTACTGCGTAATACATCCCAACGAGATGCCGTTCTGCTTGAGTAACGCAGCGGACTTCTCTTCGCCTAGTTCGTCGAGTTGTTCGCGCTGGTTGCCGTGGACCTTCGGCCAAATATCAAGCGCCGTCGCGCCCGTCTTGGCGACCTCGAGCATGATCTCGGCGACATCGGTATAGCCGTACATCGACGAGCCGACGATGTAGCGGAATTTGAAGTCCTGTTCATCGGCTAAAGTGGTGCGGTCGCTGGCGAATGTCGGCAGCGTCGAAGCGGCAGCGGCTCCGAGAACGCAGCGATTGAACTGGCGGCGGTCGAACGGTTGGTTCGTCATGCGGGGCTCGCGTTTGGAGATCGGTAAACGACTTCGCCGCGATCGAGAAACGGAACGGCGAGGTGCATCGGTTCGGTTGTGTCTGGCGTGTAGATCGGCGCGGGCGAGTACTGCGTCACGTAAGCTCGTCGCATCTTGTTAGTCGTGTTCGCGCCGCTGCGATGAAAAGTGACCGAGCTGAACACGACCAAACTGCCTGCCGGCACGACAGCAGCGACGCCGGGCTCGTCGCCGAAGTAACCGGTCTTGTCGCCAGTGGCCGGATCGCGAACATGCTCGACCAACGTGCGAATGCCGATCGTCGAGAAGGGCATGACCGACGCGGTGCCATTGGCGAGCGTCATATCGTCGACGGCGGCCCAGACCGTGACGTAAGGCCGATGGCAGAAGCCGAGGTAACCGCCGTCCTGATGCCACGAAAAGTTGATGCCTTGCTCGGCGGCCTTCACGACGTACTGGTCGTAGAACAAATAGGCCGTATCGCCGATCGTGGCTTGGCAGACTTCCGCCATCAAGTCGCCGAAGACATATTCGTCCAATCGCGGTGCCTGGTGATATTGCTTGGCGATGTGGTACCGCTTGCCGCGATGGCTGATGTGGATGTGGTCGGTTCCTTGCCGATCCATCTCCGCATGCATGATCCCGATCAAGTGGTCGCAGGCATCGCGCATGATCTGCAAGTGCTCGACCGGGATCGCTCGTTCGAGGATAAAGTATCCTTCGTCGATGTACTGTTGCCGTTGCTGGTCGGTAATCATCGTCACTCGATCCGATAGAGCTTGGAGTCCGACCGCAGCAGCAGTGTTGAACCGAGTACGGCGGGCGACGCCATCAGCTTGCCGTCGACGTGGCTCTTGGCGATTTCGATGTAGTCGGGTGCCGCCTTGATGACGGTTGTATCACCCTCTTCGCTGAACAGGTAAATGCGCTCGTTCGTGGCGATCGGCGAGGCGGAGAAGTTACCGCCAATTCGCTTCTTCCACAGCTCTTTCCCCGTATGTACATCGAAGCAGGAGGCGATACCGGTGTCGCCGATGACGAACAGCAAATCATCAACGAGAACCGGGGATGGCTTTGCTGAGATTTGGCCGCTGGCTCTCCACGCAACGTGCGTCTGAGTCACGTCGCCGCTCCCGTCGACACGAATCGCCAAGAGTTCCGGCTTGCCAAACCCGGTGCAAATAAAGACCATACCGTGACCGTACACAGGACGTGGCACATTCGAATAGCCTTCGCCGTGGTCGAATCGCCACAGCTCTTCACCGGTCTTCGGATCGTACGAGACAACCCATTGAGCGCCGGGAACCACGTATTGGTCACGACCGTCTTGAGAAACGAGCAACGGCGTCGAATAGGCTTTTCGCTGTTGGCCGTCTTCGTTGCGAATTGGCGGACGCGGTGTCTCCCAAATCGTTTGGCCGTCACGTTTGTCGAGTCCCGTGACGAATTGCTTGTCGATACCGTCACAGACCAAGATGAGAACATCGCCGTAAACCACCGGCGAACTGCCCGCTCCGACGCTGAAGTTCGTGGCGATCTTTCGTTCCCAAATCACTTTGCCGCTGGCCGTGTCGATGCACGCCGTGCCATTGGAACCGAAGTGGCAATAGACTCGTCCTTTCTCAATGACCGGTGTCGGCGAAGCGTAGCTGTTCGCGGTGTGGATGGCTTCCGGCGAATCGATCTCGAACAAGGCGACGTCGCGGAGCAGCTCGCCGCTCTTTCGGTCGACGCAAACCGCGCGCAGCGAAAGCGTGCCGTGAACTTGCCGTCGCACGAACTGTTCCCTCGTTAAACCGGACTCTTGAAACTGCCTCTCGATCTGCGCCGGTGTTGGTTCGTTCGTGACTGCCGTCGTCAGCCAAATTTGATCGCCCAGCACGACGGGCGACGACCATGCTTTCCCTTCGATCTCGGTCTTCCACGTAACATTATCCGTTTCGCTCCAAGTGAGCGGAATCTTCGCGTCGCCGACAAAGCCTTGTCCAGTTGGGCCGCGGAACTCCGTCCACTCGGCTTGCATGTTGGTTGCCGCGGTAAAGCACAGAAGGGTAGCAAGGGTAATGGCTATTCGCATGGCTTTGTTTTCTCGTTGTACGATGGCCTTCCAAGGCCGTCGTTCGCTGCGGTGCTTATGATCGACGGCCTTGGAAGGCCATCGTACGTGTGTATCCGGACGACTCCTAAACGATTTCATACCCGGACCGCTGCTCGCGGCTGAGCCAACTGTTGGCTTCGGCGTCGCCGGGAAACTCTTCTTTCTCGGCGTCCCATTTCAGCGGGCGACCGACGCGCATCGAAATGTTGCCGAGATGACACGTGCTGACACTGCGGTGTTGGCTTTCGACATCCGAGATGGGCTTCTTTCGAGACGCCACGCAATCGAAGAAATTACCCATGTGATTGATGATTGCATCGAGTTTGCCTGTTCGCTCGGGACGATCGAGATTGTCGAAGTCGTACACACGGAAGGCTTCTCGCGGCAGCGGATTAGTCGCCAAGTCCTCGACCGCTTTGCCGGACACCGTGCCGCGATTGGCGAAAATGCGCCCCTCGGTGCCGGTGAACATGATGCCGTTGCGTCCAGTATCGGACACCGTCATCTCGACTCCATTGGCGTAACGGTACTTGGCGAAGAAATCGATCGCCACGTTATAGCTGTCTTTCACCGTTGGGAACTTGGCACTCGATTCGATCTCTACAGGCAGCGAGTTAATGCCCCACTGAGCGATGTCCAAGTGATGGGCTCCCCAGTCGGTCATCTGGCCGCCGGAGTATTCGTACCACCAGCGGAACGTATAGTGACAGCGTTCTTCGATATACGGCACAGCGGGCGTCTGGCCTTGCCACATGTCCCAGTTGAGGTTGCTGGGCGGTTGCCGGTGCGCGAACGGACCACCCGTCACATTCTTGCCGAGGACGACTTCGACTTGCTTCAACTCACCGATACGTCCCTGACGGACCAGTTCGACCGCCGTGCGGAATTGGTGGTCGCTCCGCTGCCAAGAACCAACTTGCACGACGCGGCCGGTCTCTTCGACGACCTTCGTCAGCAGCTTGCCTTCGTCAATAGTTAGCGTCAGCGGCTTTTCGCAGTAGACGTCTTTGCCGGCGCGGCAAGCGTCGATAACCATCTTCGTATGCCAATGATCCGGCGCACCGATCAGCACCACATCGACGTCGTCGCGCCCGAGCAAGTCGCGATAATCCTCGAAGATCCGCGGCGTGCTGCCGAACGCCGCGCGAGCCTGCTCGCGGACGTGACGGTCGACGTCGCACAGGGCCACGATGTCGCCATACATCTGAGCTTTGTGAGTGATCACCGAGCCTTGATATCGCAAGCCGATGCCTCCCACGCCCAAGCGAGCGTTCGGCGAACGCGGCTTGTCCTGCGCGACAACCGTCGCATGAACCATCGCCGGAATCATGGCCCCGGCGAGCGCCGCGCCGGAAGTCGCTTTGAGAAAGTCGCGTCGATTCGTGTTGCCGACTGACATGGCTTGTCCTCTGGGTTGAGGTACGGGCGTGAGTTTTAGGTGGGCACCTATTGTAACCAGAATTAGCCGACGTTTGCACGTGACGATTACCTGGCGCGTCCCAACCCGAACTGATCGCCGTTACGAATCGGCTTGTTGCCGACGAAGTCGATCTCAAGCATCTTCTCGCTTTGGACCGTTCGGCCTTCTTCATCGGTCAGTTGAGTGACGAGCTTTCGCGTCTTGGTGTCGAAGACATCGCCCGTCGAAGGATACGCAAAATCTCCTTTCAGCGTGAAGGTCACCCATCCCGGCTGATCGCGGACCGGTAAACTTGCCACTTGTTTCGGCGGCCTGACCGTGGCGTCGAAGATGTGCATGTGACTGTTGTGGCCGTCGGTCACCCAGATCTCGGTTTCATCCGGTGTCAGGCCGACGCCGTGACTGGGGCAGCCGTGGCGTTTGACCAGGCCTTTCTCGAAACCTTGCACTTCGACGCGGTGCAGCATCTTTCCCGTCTTGATGTCGCCGATTTCGAAGCCCAGCAAGTTGTTCACGTTCACGAAGCAAAGTGTTTGCGAGCCGTTAACTGTGAACGGCCGGATTGAATCGCTGAATGGTCCGACCGTCCGCGCGACTTGTTGAGTGCTCGTATCCGCCACCGTCAAGACGGGCGAGCGGAGTCCGGCCAGGTAGGCGAATCGACCATCGAGTCCGACCACCGTGTTGTGCGAGCCGGAGTCGGGAGAAACTCGCGCGATTTCGTCGCCGGTCTCGGCATCGATCACTTTCCAGTGTTCCTTCTCCAGCGTTGGCAGATAGATGAGCTTGCCATCGGGCGTCATCGACATGCGATCGCAGCCCTTCTCGTAGAGCCTCTCCCACAGCAACTCGTCGGTGATGAGATCCACACACATCATGTGACGCAGCGTGCTGACATAGATGCGGTGAGTTGCCGCATTCGCGCAGACACCTTTCACATTCAGCGGCTTGCCGTCATCGCCGAGGCCAGCCAGAGGAATGCGTTTGACGAACTTGTGTCCGTGATCGACATCAAACACCAGGATGCCATGCCCGCCGTACTCGACATAGTTCCGAATCCCCGGCTCGGCAACGTACAGCAGTCGGCGCTGGACATCCTCGGCGCGAACGAAGCTGCCAGAGACGAGAATGGTTAGCGTCCAAACAAATGCCTTTGTAGCGTTCATCGTAGAAACACCTCGGGTCGAGAATCGTCAGCCGCCACGACGGTTACAGTTAGCGGACGGTAGCACGCAAGCTTCAGATTGTACATCGTTTAGCGGACCGATCCACGGTGCCCCTGTCGATCGATGCCGAAATCGCCTGTCCGACCGCTGCCTCATGGTGATGACGTCGATGTTTCACCCGTCATTTGGGCGTTACTCAGCGAGTTCGCCACGGGAGGTCTGCATTGCGATACAATTGCATCTTCCTTTGCACAAGTCATGGAGAATCTGTGTTGTCGATACCACTGAACTACCGACCGGACGCCGACGCCATGATCATCGGTGTTGGCTTGATGGGCCAGCACATGGCGATGCACGTCGTCGATTGGCTGGGACTGAGGAAACTCGTCCTGGTCGATCATTCGCCGACCATCGCGGTTGGCATGGAGAAAACGACATTGGCGGACTTTGCGGCGTCGATTTCCGCGGCCAGTGTTTCCAACGTGGATGTGGTTGCGGAGACCGTCGACGTAACCGACGAGAACGACATGCGTCGGTTGTTTGAACGGCATCCCGGAATCAGCTACCTGCAACACACGGCGGGCATATCTCCCAAGCCGCTCACGCCGCCGGAAGACCTGACGAAAGACGACGTCATGCGGGCGTGCGAAGTGAATCTCTGGGGCACGCACAACGTGCTCAAGCAAGGCGTCAGACATGGCGGTTTCGCGAAGAACGCTCGCGGCGTCATCATCCTCTCGACGTCAGCGACCGTCGGAGCTGAAGGCCGGGCGAGCGCGGCGTATGAAGAATCCAAGGGCGGGTTGTTGAATCTGCTGAAGCTCCAATCGCGCCACTTTGTCGAAACTCACGGATTGATTCTGAACGGCCTCGCGCCGTCGCCGCTGCGTGGCACCATGTCGGCACAGAACGAAATTAGCGCGGGACGGCTGCAGGCGGTCGAAGACGCCATGCCGCTGGGAGGTCTCACCGCGCCGAGCCACATCTCCGCCGCCACGATGTTTTTCTGGTCGGGCGATTGCTGGTGTGTCGGCGAACTGCTCACGATCGACGGCGGCTATACGAAGCACAAGCCAATTTACGGACCACTCCCTTCGTCTTGAGTCGGGCGACGGAAACGTGGCCGTTGAAATGAACCGGAGAGACGTCGGATGACAGCAGCAAGACTCGTGAAGCGTGTTGATGTGACCGTGTCAGCCCGGACGTGCCCGTGCGGATCGTGCTCGGTTCGTGATACTTGACCCTGGAACGCCGCCGCCGTTGAATAGTGTCCCAATAGTGTGGGGGTGCCAAGATGCAAGCTCGACGCGCAAGCGAGTGAGTGTTCCCAGGCCGTTGACTCACTCGCTTGCGCGTCGAGCTTGTATTTCGCGCCGATCGATACTGGGTGCGCCCCTCACACGATTAGGACACTACCCGCCGTTGATATTACTTCGATGTCGAGCCATCTTCCGAGTATCATGAGGGTCGTTTCAATCGCGAAGGGACAACGATATGCCGGGAATGATCGTCGGGCTCATGCTGCTGGTTGGTGCCGGGTTGCTGTTCGTTTTCGGAGTTCTGTTGGGATGGCTGTTGTTCAGAAGGGCCGAGACACCTCCCACGCAGCAGAGCGATGCGGCGGCAACTTCGCGTACGATTCAGCGACTTGCGAACGCAGGCGCGATCGACGAGCATTTGCGTGCCAAGCTGTTCGAGTTGCTCCGTGAAGCGCACGCCCAAGGCAGTCAAGTTCCTCCTCCGGTGCGCGCGGCGCAACCCATGCCGCAAGCGCGGCCCGCAGCTTCTGTCGCCGCCGCGGCATCGTCCGAGTTGCCCGAAGCACCGGCGATCCCTCCACGCCCGCCCAGCGAAGAAGTTCCGATCGTCGCTGAGATCGTCGAAGAAGGTCCGCCGCAAATCGTCCATCCGCTTGACGCGCCCGAACCAGTTGCGACGCCAATGCCCTCGCCGCCACAGCAACGCCGCCGCGCGCTGGCCGATGTGCTGCATGCGTTCATGCAGGAGAAGAACATCCGCTGGGGCGAGCTGATCAGCGGTCTGCTCATTGTCGGTTGTTCGATCGCGTTGGTGATCAGCCTCCGCCGCGAGATCGAAAGCCTGAGCGAACAGTTTATTTACCTGCCGGCGTTGTTGTTTATGTTGGCGTTTATGTTGGCGACGGCGGCGATTCACGGCGCTGGCAACTACACGCTGCGGCGTTGGAACTTGCAAGCGACCAGCCGCGGCGTATTGATCATCGCGACGCTCTTGATCCCGATCAACTTCCTCGCCGCGATCGTCGTCACCGGTTCGGAATCGCAACAGCTTCCTCCGTTTCACCCGCTCCTTCTTTCGGCGGTCGCCGTCGGCGTGCTCGCTTTCGGCACGATGGCGTACTTCGCCGGTCAGGCTTTGATGCGCGAAGGATCGTGGCGGTTGTGGGTCGGGGTGATGGGAACCTCCGTCGGACAACTGGTCATCAACCGGCTGGCGGATCAAGGCACGACGGCACTCGCCGCGAGTCTGCTCGTCAGTTTGCCGTTGATCGCCTACCTGGTCGCCACGATCGGTCAATTGCGAGTTGCCACACGTCGCCCGCGAATCGGACTGACACTCGCCACCGACACGCTTCTCTTGCTCGGCATCACGAGCTTTGCACTCGCCGCATCGATCGGACTGCTGCTGTCGGAATCGGATTCGGTACGCACCGCGCTCGCCTGGCTGTCGACGCCGTTGAGTTTGCCCGCCGTCGTGATTCTCGCGACGGGACTGGCGCTGCACCGGCGCGTTTTGTCCGGGCGATTGACGACGCTGAAAACCATTGGCACTTCACTGGCGCTGACCGGCGGAGTGATGGTGTTGGCGGCGGTGCTGTTGGCTTGGCCGGAACCACCGTTGTTGATCGCCGTCGGCTTGTTCAGCTTCACAGCGCTGAGCCTGCTCGCAGCGATCGGCCGACTCCCCGCGCTGCACGTGCCGGCGCTCGCCTGTGGCAGCTTGGCGTGTCTGGTTGGCTTTCACTTGTTGCAGGACTCGTTTGCCGGGTACGAAGCCAATTTGTCTCGCCGCATGGTCGACCTCTTCTTCATGGGGCGCAGCAGTGTTGTCTTGACCGCGATCGCAGTCGTCACCGGCGGAGTTGCGGGTGTGTTATTTAACCAAGCGCGACGCGCGAGCGCCCTCAGCTACCTTGTTGGCTGTGGCGGGATTGCTTGTTTGAGCGTCGTGATTGCGATCACCGTCGGCTTCTGGGGCGGCAGTCGCAAGAACCAAATCTCGCCTCGCCGGTCCTATTGTTTTACGCGGTCACGCTGTTGGCCGCGAGTTACTTCGTCCCCACGGCGGCTCTGACATGGATCGGCTCGACGCTGTTGCTCGTCGGTTTCGTTCACGTTGCCGCGTGGAACACGTCGTTTCAAAGTTGGCTGACCTCCGTCTCGCTTCTGCCGTCACGCCCCGTGCTGGTCGCGACATTGATGCACGGCCTCTCGGCTGCCATCGCGGCGTGCCTGTTGGCCAGACGCGAATCGCATCCGTCGCTCGACGCGCCTTCGCGCCGTTGGCAACAGCTCGTCGTTCCACTCACGCAGTCGGCGATGGCTTCATCGGTGTTCGCGCTTCCCTGGTCGGTGCGCGTCTTCGATCAGCAGATTGGCCAACACGCTTGGTACATGGCCGCGCTATGTTTGATTTGGCTGGCGGCAACCGTGGTGCAACGCCGGCCGGTGGGTTTCTCCGTCTTCCAGTCGCTAGCGACTGTCGCGGTCGTCTTTGCGACGGCTTCGGTCTGTCAGCAACAGACTTGGTGGCGCGAGCAACTGCTCGCGCCACGGCATCTGCAATCGCAATACGGAACGCTCGCTGTGTGGTGTTTGGCGTGGAGCGTTGGTCGGCGACTGGCGCGGCGGCGATGGCCGAATGTCGTCAAGTTGATGCGATGCCGCGGGCATGCCGTCGATGAATTTGTCTTGGCGGCGACAGTCTTCGTCATGTTCTACACTTGTGGAACCGGCTTATGGACCGGCGCGGGGATCGAACTTGGATTCGGTGAATCAACCGGTTTCGAAGACTTGCCTCTGTGGCTAACAGTCTTCGCGGGTGGATCATGGATTGTGCTGGTGTTGCTGGTTGCGGCCGTCTTCGGTTCGTTGATCGAGGAGTTTTCGATTCGGGCGTTCTCGACACTGTTCCTGCTCGCGGCCATTGCAGCCATGTTAGCTGGCGGCCGCCTGTACGAGACGCTGGCGGTGGCGTCCGGACTCCGCTGGTCGTTCGCCCTGCTGGGTGTTGTGCTGACGATCGCGGTTTGTTTCAGTTCACGGATCGAGACCGCACTGCGACGGCTGCCGTGGTTGGAATGGGGCGAACTGCCAACCAGTCTCGGCCAAGACGCACGTTCCTGGACGTTGGACCTGTGCGCAATTCCGGTCCTCGGCCTCACCACCGCCAGCTTCGTTCAAGCCGCGGTGGGCAACACGCCTCATGGGCCAACCGCCGAGTCGTTCTTCACCCGCATCGGCTCCGAGCTTTCCTACGGCGTTCCGCTCGGCCTGCTGGCCGCCGTGCTGATCGCGCACGCGGTGCGCGAGAAGAAGACAAGCTTGATGCTGGCCGGCTCGGGCGTGTTTCAATACCTCGTGAACCTCGCGTACTTCCTGCCGATTTTGAAAGACCCCACAGCGCGGCTGGATTGGTCGGTGGTGATTGGTTGCCTGCAATGGAATTCGCTGGGGCTCGCGGTGTTCGCGCTCGCTTGGCTAAGTGTACGGCGCTGGGTGGAACCTCGAGACAGTGCCGTCCCGCAAGGAACGTTCGATCGTTGCCTCGTCGCACAAGTCGTCGCTGCGATCGTCGCGGTAACAGCGACGACCGGCCTTGCCACCGCAGTCGTTGTCGAGACGCCCGGCAACCTGACTCGCTTTGCCGAATTGGGCAGCTGGCTCAGCTACCTCGTCTGCCTGCTCGGTTTCAGCGCGGCCGCATGGCTGACTCGGTCGCGTCTCGAACGCTTCGGCATTTCGTTGCTGCTTGGTTTCTTGTTTGCCATCGGCGGGCCGATCGCCATCTCGTTGGAGGGCAATCCCGGCAGTTGGCGGGCGCTGCACGTGTTGATGCTTGTGTGGTTGAGCGTTGCAGTCGCGGGAACGGTACTGGCGTGGGTTGCTCCGCGTTGGCGAAAGGAGCAGCAGCTTGTCACAACATCCGTCCAGTGGGCAGCCGCGTTTATCGGTCTGTCGGTGCTGCTCGCGCTGCGCGCCGTCCCGTCCGACCCGGATACACCTTGGTGGCCGTTCGCGACGACGCTGACCGCGGCCTTTCTCGCGGGAGCACTCGCCTTTCGCACTCGCCACCAGGCATTCGCTTACACTTCGACACTGCTCGCCGGCGTCGCGGTCACGATCGTCTGGTGGGGCGCTTGGCCGAACGGTGGCCTACTGGGAGTTATCGAACTGATTCAACTTAATCTGATCGCCGTGGTCGCGGCATCGCTCGTGTGGTTGTTCGCCGAAGTCCGATGTCAACTGCGCTCGGGCAGCAACTTTGATCCAGCGATGGGCGCTCCGGCAGTCCATCACGTCGCGGCCATCGCGGCGAGCGTCCTTCTGTTCCTCATGGTGACGCTGGGCTCCGCACTGACGGGAGTGTTCGAAGTATCACGAAACGAACTCGACATCGCGAACCTCACCGGTTGGATTTTGGCTCCGTTGCTCGGTGGTCTGTTGATCGGCTCGCTGTGGGACCAGCGGATGAAGCTCACGCTGCCGCTGCTGTATGCCTGGGGCGTGATCGCGGCATTGATGGCACTGGATCAAGTCGACGAGCGGTTCGAGTTCGATGGCCAAACGGTATTTGTGTCGGCGGGGCTGGTGATCGCGTCTTATGTCGCGCTGACCGGACACGCCTGGAAGTACGGCGCGAATCTGGCCGCCATCGGCAACCGGCTCAAGATGCCTGATACGGTGCGGCAGCTCAAACGCACAAGGATCTGGCTGCCGGTGGTGACGCTGGTCATCACCGCGATGATCGTGCTGGTCGAGTTGGCGGTTGTGTTGGCATTCCGCGAGCGCTGGATGCGAGTCGGCGCGGCGTTCGCGCCGTTGCTGCTGGCTTACGGAGTCAGTTGCCAGGCGCAACAACAGCGGCGGACGACCATGCAGTACGTCAGCTTGCTGCTGGCGAGTTTGTCCGCCGTGTGCGCCGTGTGGGCCGACATCGAGCAGGGTTGGCGCGAGACGTTCGCGTTGGAACGGGCGGTTCGCCTGTTGATGGTCTTGGGGGGACTGGCATTCTTGTATGCGATTCCCGTTTCCCGCTGGACCCGGCAGCGCGGCGGCGATTGGTTCCCGGTCGTGCGGGGGATGGCGGTGTACTGCGGCGTGGCGGCCATTGCCGCATTGTCGGTCGTGCTGCTGCTCGAGCTGTCGTTCTTCGAGCCCGGCATCGGCGTGCCGTTCGGTCATGTTTACGAAGCCGTCGCAGTCGCGATTGTGCTTGTCGGTTTGATCATCGCCTTCATCGCGCTGGCCTTGTCACCGCAACGCGATCCGTTGGCGCTGTCCGAACAAGGGCGAATGGGATACGTCTACGCGGCTCAGGTCGTGGGCGCCCTCTTGTTTGCACACATCTATCTGTCCGAACCAAGCTTGTTTAGCGGGCGAATACGAGCCTACTGGCCTTACATCGTGATGGGGATTGCCTTCGCGGGGGTCGCTGTCGGCGAGATCTTTCAGCGCAGCGGCTTGCGCGTGCTGGCGGAACCGTTGCAGCGGACGGGCGGCTTCCTGCCGCTGTTGCCCGCGCTGGGTTGGTGGTTGAACCGGTCGTTAGGCATCGACGCGGCGGGGCATTACTCGCTGCTGTTGTTCTTCGCGGGACTGCTGTACGTGGCGTTGAGTATGCTGCGGCGTTCGTACATCAGCGGGGTCGCGGCGGCGTTGGCGGGCAACGCGGCGCTGTGGGCGTTGCTGGCCGATTACGAACCGCTGTCGCTGCTGAAGCATCCGCAGTTCTGGCTCATCCCGCCAGCTGTCTCGATGCTCGTCGCGGCCCACATCAATCGCCGCCAGTTGAACGAAAGCCAGCTGACGGGCATCCGCTATATCTGTCTGTTGGTGATCTACGTCAGCTCGACGTCCGACATCTTCATCGAAGGCATCGGCGATAGCCTGTGGGAGCCGATGGTATTGGCGACGCTGTCGGTGATCGGCGTGTTCGTCGGCATTGGCCTGCAAATTCGCGCCTTCCTTTATCTTGGTACCACGTTCGTGTTTCTGTCGATTGTCAGCATGGTCTGGCACGCCTACGCCAAGATCCAGCACGTCGGCATCTGGTGGGGCTTCGGCATCCTGCTCGGGCTGCTGATCCTCACGATCTTCGGCGTGTTCGAGAAGAAACGCCCGGAACTCACGCGGCTCGTGGACAACATGCGGCGGTGGGAGCCTTGACGAAGGCGGATGATTGCACCTTCCCTTGCTGGAAGCGAAACGGTGGTCATGAAGTTACCGATGCGAACGTCGCTGGCGGCGATGCTGTGCGCCTGGTTCTTGACGGTGCAATCGGGAATCCGTGACGATGAGTTTGCGGCTTCCTTGCCGACAGGCGTGCAGGCTGTGTGGGACATCGGCAGCGCGTGATGCGCAACAATCAACGGCGCGTGTGGGCCGGGAATGAACGGGTCAAGAATGCCGACAAGAAAACCAGCAAGCACGCCGCGGACGGAGTTCACTTGAACGAATTGGGCCAGCTGGCAATGGCTGTTGTGATCCTTCAAGGGCTCGGCGCGCCAGCAGACGTGTCTGCGGCGACGATCGATTTCGCAACCGCCTCCGCCACGGACACCGCCGGATGAAGTGTTAGCGACGCGATGGCAGCCGCTGAAGGAAGCGCGCAGCCGATTGGCCGTTGCCGAATTGCTCTGGAACGCTCATCTGCCAGGCAGTTCCCGGCGTCCCGCGATCGCCGGGCAGGCCGCTGAAATCGACGCCCGCTTGCAGGAACTCCAACGCACCGCCGTGCGGCCGATGCCGTATCGCGATCGGCTGAGCAAAGTAGAATAGTCCCAGCTTCCATCCACACATTGAGGTAGGTTTATGACGACTTCTGACTTTACCGCCATCGACACGAATCAGATGCCTTGGGAAGAACGTTTCAACGAGCAGGTCGGACGAGCGCTCTTTCGCAAGGAGTTGTTCAGCGATCCTGAGACCGGCATGACCGTGCGGCTGGTGCGTTATCCGGCGGGAGTGATCAACCCGAACCACACGCACCCGTGCGGCCACGCCATGTTCGTTCTCGAAGGCAACTTGGCAACACATCGCGGCACGTTCGGGCCCGGCTCGTTCGTCTGGTTTCCGGAAGGCGAGGCGATGGAGCATGGTGCCAGTGCGGAGGGGGACGTCACCGTCGTCTTTATCACCAACAAACCATTTCGCATTGATTACATCGAGCCGTGACCGCGATGCCATGTATGTGTCGAAATCTCTCTCGACTCATTTGGCAGCGCATCTTGAACCGGCGATTGGTTGGACGCGAGCAACGAATCCGAGATCCCCGCAAGTTACCTCGACCTCGAAGGACCGGGCACAATCCGGCGGATCGGCTGGGCGTGTGATCTGGTCGATGGCCTTGGAAGGCCATCGTACGGTCAGGTGACTTCTTCTCCGCCGTCTTCTCAGCCGCGGAGCGCCGCGCGCGATTCGCGGTCGAGGCAGCGGGCGATGTGGCGGACGGCTTGGCGGAGGCGGTTTTCGTTTTCGACCAGCGACATGCGCAGAAAGCCTTCGCCCGCGGGACCGAAGCCGCTGCCGGGACTGACGGCGACATCCCCCTTTTCCAGCAGCATCATTGCGAAGTCCATCGTCTTCATGCGGCTAGACCAGGCGTCGGGAACCTTGGCCCACACGAACATGCCGGCGCGCGGTGGATCGACATCCCAGCCGATGCGCCGCAAGCCTTCGACCAGCACGTCGCGGCGTCCCTGATAGATCATCGATTGGGCTTCGACGGCGGCTTCCGTATCGCGCAGCGCGACGATGGCGGCGATCTGAATCGCTTGGAACATGCCGTAATCGTAGTAGCCCTTGATCACCGCCAAGGCGCGAATCATCTCGGCGTTGCCGCTGCAAAAGCCGACTCGCCAGCCGGCCATGTTGTAGCCCTTGCTCATCGTCGTGAACTCGACGCCGACTTCGCTCGCGCCGGGAGCGGCCAGAAAACTGGGCGGCTGGTAGCCGTCAAACGCGACGTCGGCGTAAGCAAAGTCGCTGATCACCATGAAGCCGAACTTCTTCGCCAGCTTGACGACGTCGACGTAGAAGTCGGGTTCGATCGTGACGGAAGAAGGATTGTGTGGATAGTTGATGATCAGCAGCTTGGGCTTGGGATACAAGTGCTGGCAGGTATAGGCGATGTTGGAGAGGAATTTCTCGCTATCGGCGACTTCCAGCGCGATGACGTTGCCGGCGGCGAGGGCGACCGCGTACATGTGAACCGGGAAGTAGGGGGACGGGACGATGGCCGTGTCGCCCGGTCCCATCAGCGCGAGACACATGTGGCTGAAGCCTTCCTTCGAGCCCAGGCAGGTGATGACCTCGGTATCCGGATCGAGCCGCACGCCGTACTTCTTCAGATACTTGCTGGCAATCTCGCGACGGAGGTTGGGAATGCCGTTCGATTTGCTGTAGCCGTGATTGTTTGGATCGCGAGCCGCCTCGGCCAGCTTGTCGATCACCAACTGCTCGGGCGGATCGGACGGGTTGCCCATCCCCAGATCGATCACATCGTTTCCGGCACGCCGCTTTTCGTAGAGCATCGCGTTGATCCGCCCGAACAGGTAAGGCGGCAATCGCAACACGCGGGAAGCCAGTTGGATCTGGAACCGTCCGGTCGTCTCTTCCGGTTCGGCGGAGGCAGGCACATCGTATTCGGACATGGCGGTAAAAGCTCGCGGCGGGCACGTTTCGAGACAAACTCAACGATAACCGCAAACCGCGAAAGAGGAAATGGCGAGCGGTACGGTGTTGGATTTGTTCGATGTGGCGCGTCTTCAAATGAGTAGCATGGCCTCGTAGGCCGTGTCTCCCAGACGTTTCCAAGCCGACACGGCCTACGAGGCCATGCTACTTCTTGCGCAACCTCAAACGAATAAACGCCCTGCGGCGATCAGGCGGGCAGCTCACCGAGATCGCCAAAAAACGCGATCTTCGATGCCGAGCTTCTGCTGAACCGCTTCGATCTCGGCTTTGAATCGTTTGGCGTCGACCGGATAACCGGCGGTCGGTTTGAGACTAGGCAGATGCTGCCGCCAAAACGCGTTGAACGCTTTCATAGCGAGTTCTCGCAGGTACTTCGAAGTCATCGACGCCAGCGCCGCCGGCAGAAAGCTTTCGCCCTTGGCAACAAAGCGAATCTCGATCTGGCGGCTCGGCGTGACCCAGCGATAGACGCTCGCCGCGCGGCCCTCGCGAAGGATCTTTACGCGCTCGTCCGGGAAGACAGTTTGCAGAACCGCCAGATACCGGTTCCGTCCGCCATGCTTGTCGCACTGGATCAAGACGTTCGTGTCGTCGTGCTGCTCCAAGGCGTTTCGAACGAGTTCTAAGGTCGCCAGCGACAAGACGGATCCCTTCGAATCATATCGATCGACCAGTTCATTAAACCGTGCGGGAAACACCGCGGTGGAGCGAATCTGTGCGAGCGAAACATTCGCTGCCGGCAGCCCCTCGGTAAACAGCGAGCGATCGGTGCCGCGTAGCTCTTCATCGAGATCGATCGGCAGCGCTGTATCGTAATCGGAGTACCACGGCACGCGCTGCCATTGCTTGATGTCGGCGGAGGCCAGCACGAGCCAGGCGTCGCGCCAGCGATCGACGCTCGCCGCACAAGTTGACAAGGCAGCGAAAACGCCTCGTTCGAGGTTCCGCAGTCCGCCCCCCGGTTTGTAGAGTTGTTTCGAGTCGGCGATCGGAATATGACTCGTGCTCGACGCATCGGCTCGCACGACACGATGCAGGCGGACGTAGAGGTCGGTGTCTGTGTCGTCATCCGGCACGCGCCACGCCGTCGCCGAGATCAGCAGCGGGCCCAAATTCGGACCGTAACCGGCTTCGTCAGTACCGATAAGTAATGTCACTTCGAAGTCACTCTCGCTCTTTCGCATGGTTGGGTGAAACACGACAATACCAAATCGGCCGACGGTTACGAGCGGCGGTCAGAAAAATGGCAGTCAGAAAAATGAAGCAATCGACAGACAGAGCTTGGACCGATCGTCGCTGGACTTTGAAGGCATCTTTCCTTTCTAGATAAATCAGTTTCCGGAGTGATGCTAAGTTCTTGCCACGGTCCCCAACGGGCTTGTCCCGTTGGAACCGAAGATTTCAAGGTTAGAAAAACGCCTCTGAGGAACAGAGACCCCCGCGAGCTTGCCTCGTGGGTGAATGAGACTCTCCGAGACTACGTCGTCGGGCCGAAGAAGTTAGCTTCGAATCTCATTCACCGAACGGGGCAAGCCCGTTGGGGTCTCGACTTTATCTGGCTCGCGGCTAAGGACCGTTTGAGAAATACCTGTTCGAATTCAGGTGAGCGGCACGGCGCTAGCCGCCGGTGTTTCACGGCGCACGAAGAACCGGTGGCGAGCGCCATTCCGCTCACTAATTCCTCGAACGGTGCTAACTCACGAATCTTTTGTTCCAACGAGGCAAGCTCGCTGGGGACACGAGTACTTTGCAACACTCGCACTTCGCGAAACAACATCCGTATGATCCCTGTCGAATCACCCCTCATTCTTTAGCGGTCTCGACGGTTGCTAGACAAACGAGTTTCTTCCGTTGATGATACTCCGAATGAACTTCACGAAGATTCGCCGGACGGTTGCCTTGATTTCGCTCGTATTGCTGCTCGCGGCGACAACATGGGTTGGGTTGTTCTTCAAGCAAGTCGGTTCCCGCGACATCAACGATTGGATTCACGCGTTCTGTCTCACTCAGTCGGTGTTGCTTGCGGCGTGTGCGGTCTATGGGCCGGGCAGATTAATTGTGCGAGTGCCGCTCGTAATTGCTTGGGGGCTGGCCATCGGATTTGCTCTGGCGACACTGAACCTGATCTCAATGCCGGGAACAGCCTCGCTCGCGGCGGGCGCGCTTTTGGTTGCAACAGGAACGCTATCGCCGCTGATCCTCTTCGCGTTGCACCGTTGGAGAACGGGCGTGTGTTTGGCGTTCGGCGTATCGTCAAGCCGGCCTGCCGCACGCCGGGTCTATCAGCTTAGTCTGCAAATGCTGATGATCCTCACCACCGCTTTCGCCGTGATGGGCGTCGTTGCCCGGGCTGCGGTCACAGCACCTGCTGATCCCTACGGAACCGAGCACGATATTTTGGTAGTGCAAGCGTGGCTCGGGTTCTTTCCATGCCTGGCCGCCGCTCCGGCGTTGCTTGTCGTCTTCCGGCCTTCCTGGAAGATCGTACTCGCGTGCGGCTTTTTCGTTGTCGTCACGTTGGCTGATCCGTTGTTACTTGCGCTCGCTGCCCCATTCGTTTTCGAGGACAAGACTTTTTTTCCAAAGACGACCTGGGACACGTTTCTTGAAATTGGGAGCGATTCGTTTTTATGGCACGGTCAGGCCGTTATCGCGACGGTGGTTTACGTGCTTCTCGCGCGTGCCGCCGGATTCCAGATGGTCGTTCCCAATCAGTCCAACGACAAGAAGCCAAATCCTTCGGCACAGCCGGCGACCGAGGCGGGTTGCGTCCAGGATTGAAAGCCGACGCCAGGCACGACGCGTTGCACGCCGCAAGCCCACACCTCGCCGTCAGCGATCTGCTCGTGACCCAGCTCGGCGAACGGAATCGCTGCCTCGATGCTCCAGGTTTCGCCGCTCGATTCAGCGGCGACGAACCATTCCGGATTCCAACGCGCGTCGCCCCAAGCCGTCTCGCCGGTCCAGCCGCGATGGTCGACGGACAACTTGACGTAGCTGCTGTAATCGCGGTTCGTGTCGAGCAATAGCTCAACACGATCCTGCGCGGAAAGATCGGGGTCGCGGCTGCGCTCCTCACTCGTCGTCGCGTATGGCAGACCACGGATCTTGCGACATTGAATGCCGAGATAGAGATACTCGTCGTCGCGGGCTAGTTGGACCGTCGCCGGCCAGTCGACGTCGTCGCCGAGCTGACTCTTCAGTTCGGCCTGAGCCGCGCTCGCCCAAATCTCTTCGTCGAACTTGCCATCGAGAAACGGTTTCTCGGAAACTCTTTGGCACGACAACAGCGGCTTGGGCGAATGACCCTTTCGCGAGGTCAACCACAACTCGCCGTGAGCCGTCTGACGCCACGCGCCAACCGGTTGGCTGCCGGCGACTTGCTGATACAGGCGAGAGGCTGCGTGCAGGTTGCCTTGCCTGCGGTAGGCCGAGGCGACGGCAAATCGGAGGCTCGGCTCGGCAAACAGTACGGGTCGTAAATGCTGGATACTCTCGGCTTGAAACAGCAGCCGCTCCAAGGGATCGGTGGCGTCGCTGGGGGCATCGAAACCGGCCCGTTGGGCACGCGAATCGTAGCTGGTGACTTCCAGCTGGCGGTTCAAGTTCGGCGGCAGCGCGGCGTTGAAGGCGTTCGCCACCGCAGCTTGCTGGACAAGATGACTGGCGATGGCTGGCTGTGTGCCGAACGCGTTCCCGGCTTCCTCACTGGCGAGATACTCGAAACACCAAGAGATTGCGGCATCGGAGAGTGCATGCGCCGGGTCTTTGCGCAGCAGGTGTTGCAACGATTCGCAAGCCAGCTCGTAGCGACCGAGTTCGCGATAGTGTTGCGCCAGTTGGTACAGGATGTCGCCGCCGGCTGGTGGGCCCAGTTCGCGAGTCAACTCGTCAATCTGTGCCGACCAGGCGGCGATATTCTCGGCGTCCGCGGCGGCGCGTGTGAGCAAGGATTCGACGACGCGTTGCTTCTGTGTCGCACGCTTTAGTTCGGCAAGACTCGTCGCTTGCGGATGCCCCTCGGCGCGTCTTGCGTCGCTGGCATAGGAAATCGCGACTCCAGAAAACAGATCGCGACCGGCGACGGCACCGGGAACTTTGCTCGACAGCAGCTCGATCCCTCGTCGGCGCGGAACCGGTGCCCAACGGTCGCGTAGCAATCCGTAACTCTGCGATGCGTGTTCGTGGATCGTGCGGCCAAGTCGTGTGGCAAGTTGCGATGTGTCGATTGCCATCGCGCCTGACCCTTCGCCGTCGGCCACCGCACAGACCTTCTTCACTTGCCACGGCTCGAGGCCAAGGACTCGAATTTGATCAGCGTAGGCAGATGGATCGGCAGCTTGTTCGGCGGCCCGCAGGACGGCTTGACTGACGAGCTGTGCCAGTGGTTCATTTCGACGCGGATCGGCTGCACGTGTGACAACAACGTCCGGCCGCCACTGGCGGAGCCGCAACACGAGGTATTCTTCCAAGGCAGTGCCGCCGTCAGTTCCGTTCGTGAGACTCCAACCGTGAGCGATCGACTCGGCGGACATCTTGAGATCAGACTGCCGCAACGGGAATCTCCATGTCGCGTTGGCATACGCTCCGCTGGCGGCAATGACACCGGCGGAAAGCCGCTGATCCACGCTCGCCGTCGTTGCGGAGGAAGCCTCGACGTCGCGACGCGTCAACGACTCGATGACGCCGAGGTAACCTTCATCGCCACAGTAACGCGCGAGCAACTCCAGCGGGACTTCCGACGCTTCGGCAAACAGACCGAGCATGGCTGCCCGCTTGCCGCCCTGTTGCGGGAGCCAAGTCTCGCCGCCGTCATGTGTGACGAGAATCATTCCGAGCGCGCCAATGGCCCAACCTCGACGTGCGTCTACGAACGTGATGGCGTGAATCGGCAACGACTGACCGGTGTGAAGCAGCTGCCACGATCGGCCATGATCACGACTCCGCAAGATGCAGCTGCCTGGATTGCCTGCGAGCCAGGCGTAGTTGTCGATGGTTTCGAACGCTCGGAAGTCGATCTTGTCGGCAACTTGCGGAGGTAGCGGCAACTCCGGCGCGTGCCACGAGCGTCCGGCGTCATCGGTGACCAGCAGCAGTCCCCCGTCTCCCGCGACTTGCAACCGGCCCGGATTGGTCGCCCGCGCCGCTCGCAGATGGCGGAGGCCTGTCTCCGGTTTAACGAGCGGTTGCAGCGCAGTGGAGCCAAAGGCAGCGACCGCTCCGTTTCGCCCGACGACAAACCCGTGATTCGCATCTGCAAAGTCTCCGGTGAGCCATTCGTTTCGTTGATCCGTTGCGAACGAGGACCAACTGCGGCCGCCGTCCTCGGTTCGAAAGACGCCCGCCGGATACATCGTCGACGGTGTGCCAACCGCCCAACCGCGACGCTGATCGAAGAACTTGACGCGTGCCAGATTGGGCAACGTCTCGGCCGAGACTTGCGTCCAACGCCGCCCACCGTTTTCGGTTCGCAAGACGACGCCGCTGGTCCGCTGGCTGAACGGATGTGTCCAACCACCAACGATCCAGCCGTTCTGATCATCGATGAAGTGAATGGACTGCAGCGAGCAGTTGACCGGCGAATCGGCCAGTCGCCAGTGCTGGCCTGCGTCTTCGGTCGTCCAGATCACACCGCGATCACCCACCGCCCAACCACGATCCGCATCGTGGAAGAAGACGTCGTGAAGCGCCGCGTCGGCCAACATCTCGGGAGGCGTGCTAGCAGGCTGAGCAGACAGTTCCCGCCAAGCGGCCAGTACGAGCAGTAACGCAAGAGCAACCATGAAGATTCGTCGTCCGTGACGCATCGCGCGAAGCTCCGTCGAGAGAAGTGCGGAAGAAGTGGGCGGGGATTCTACCCAAACTCCCAGCCTGCTCCTAGGGAGAAGTTGCTGTTTGAACAGCGAGATTCCACGACTGAGGCAAGCCTTCCTTAGTCTCGCAGAGGATTTCCAAGATGGCTTGCCGATCAGCGGGTGTCAGATGAGCGAAGCGCTCGGATTGGTCCAGCCCCGTAAGAATCTCCCACAGCCGCTGATAGACTTGCTCACGAACTCGATCCGGTAAGCCGTCGAATGCTGCCGAATAGATCAGGAAACTGCAAGGATAACGGAACAGCCGCCGCCGCAGATCGAACTGACGAAGGCTGCGGCCTTGGCTGTCGAACGGACCTTGTGCGGCGAAATCCTCGGCAAACGTACTTGTCCCGGCGATCGGTTCGGAAAGTTGGTGTTCGTCCACCATCAGCAAACACTCAACGACCTTCTCGGCCGCCGAGGCGTAGCGACGCTGCGTCGAATCCGACTCGTAGCTGTGTGATCGGTCGAGTGCTCGATTCATGACATCGGCGTCACGCGCCGTCGTGCGACCACTAAAGTTCGCCGCCGCGATGCGATTGTGAACGAACGCTTGGTGACCAAGTACCATCAGCGCGACGATGTCGCTGTCCGGCGCGATGTACGGAGATGTCCTGATGTGATCGCTCAAATCCGTGACGTTGGCACCGGCGCTGACATCGAGATCTTCCGGGCCGTTGGTGCCGTCGACGATGGCGTTTCCCATGTGTCTTTGTTTGCCGTGCGTGCCGGTGACAAACCAGCCTCCCCAACGCTGGGAGAGCGGACTTGAATCGTCGGTTCGGTAAGTTCCCGAGCTAAAAACTGGAAGTCCACTCGCGTCGGCATACACCGACCGCATGATGTGGCCGGGGATTCGCTGTGTGTGGCTCGATGCGTGGCACAACAAGCAATGATCCGTTTGACGAGTAATTACGGCTCGCGACTTGTTGTGTTGGTCCAGCGTATAGAAGACGGCACCAAGTTGCGGATCGACCGCTGAAATCTCGACGACGTCACCCCGCTGGACCCACCCAAGATAGATGTCGTCATTGAAGTAGAGCGCACGAGGCGTTCGCGGTGAAATGCAATGACGTTGAAGGCTCGTCTTGGAGAAGACCAACGTTTGCGAAGACGCTGGGACTTGAAGATACTCCATCAGCGCCGGCAAGTATCCATGCTCGGCATCATGGTCGAGCGTCAGTTCACCGGCGTCGAGCCGTTCTTTCAACTGGGCGACGCGGTCGTGTGGCGCTTCGGTCGAGTAGTTGATCGGATCGCGTTCGAATTCGAGTTGCCCGAATGCGGGCGTGCCGAACAGCAACAGAGACGTTGCAATCAGCGCGAACAACTTTTGACTTGGACGACGATACTTCACGTGAGTGCCTCGGCAATCGCGTTCATGCCGCTTGGTAATGGCGTGTAATCAAATCATTCTGAAGCCACAGCAACTTGTTGAACGCGCGCAGGGTTCGTGCTTGTGTATCGGCCTCCAGGCCTAAACCAAGGATCGTTGCGACTAATGCGTCTGATACGAATCCCATCAACGCGTTCATCTGTACGAGCGGAACGTCAAGTTCGGCGCTACCCGCTTTCGGTGTGTGGATTTTGCCGACGAGGTCGAGGTAGCTAAGCATCGCACCGTCATAAGGCTTCGTGACCAGCGCCGTCAGGTAACGTCCGAGATGCTGCTTGCGGAACTCGATCATCTCGTGATCTTGCGTCAGCGCATCAATGTCCGCGGGAACGGAGCCTTCGTAGCCGGATTGCCGAGACACGAAATGCCGCTTCGTTGAACTGTACGAAAACAGCTTGTCATAGACCGCGTCGACTAACCCCGGTACTAACGGGGCCAGATGAGCCGCCGCACCGTGAATCGCCGCGATGTCGTCTTCGCCGAACCCCATGAATTCAATGAGGTAACCGAAACGGTAGGCCAAATCCGATTCCAGCTGTGCTTCATCAATTTGTTTCACTGGTGAGATCCCTGTGTCAAATTCAAGTCTGATGGAGTTTCCGCGAACTAGCTGCTAAACTGGATGCGAGCATCCAGTTGTTGTCCGAAGTATACCGACGATAAACTGGATGTCAACATCCAATTATGGTTGCCTGATGTTATCTCAGACCGTCGAGTACGCTTTGCGGGCCGTTGTTTACTTGGCGTACGAGTCGCCAAACGCTCGGACGACGAGTCAGATCGCGGAAGCCACGAAAGTTCCGCCCGCTTATTTGTCGAAGGTGCTGCAAGGATTGTGTCACGCCGGCATCGTGCGCTCTCAGCGGGGTATTGGCGGAGGCATGTCGCTTGTACATCCGCCGGAGGAGCTGACGATCCTGGATGTCGTCAACGCGGTTGAGCCCATCGGCCGGATCGAGAGTTGCCCGCTCGGGCTAAAGGCTCACGGAGTCCAACTCTGCGCATTGCATCGGCGGCTTGATAATGCCTTGGCGACCGTCGAAGATGCTTTCCGAAGCACGACACTTGCAGAAGTCCTCGCCGACCCGAATCCCAGCGTCCCGCTGTGCGATCTGCCGGGAAGATCCGCTTAGCGAAATGGGAAACGCCAGAGGTTTGGTGTCAAGTGCGTCGCGGCAGTAGCATGAGTGCGGGACCGGGGTGTTCAGTTTGGTGCAGTCGATGCGGATCAGGACGATGTCGTTTCTGTTCCGCATGAAGTTCTTCGTTGGACTCCTGTCCCCCAACGAGCTTGTCTCGTTGGAGACAAAAGATTCGTGAGTTACCAGCGCACGTGAACGAGACCGAGACCCCAACGGGCTCGCCCCGTTCGGTGAATGAGATTCGCGGTCCGCGTCGCTCTCGCCGCGACAGCGTCGCCTTGCAGAAACTGATTCACCCACGAGGCGAGTTCGTGGGGGTCTTGGTATTCGAGCGGCATGCGACTAACCGGCCAATCTTGGGTTCCAACGGGACAAGCCCGTTGGGGACCGTAGGTCCCACCTTTGGTGTCACTGCTTTCGGTAAATCCTTATCGGTCGGTCTTCTTGGAATGTCTGGTCGCACCGGTTGTAGCGAGCGGGCGTCGCTGTCGCGTGGCCTATACTTTCGAAAGTATTTCCGAAAGATGAGGCGAGATTCGCGTGGAAGAGGCACAGGGCATGACGTCTGATCGTACGCCAGGTGACACGACACAGGGACAACGGTCGACGCGATGGCTTGATCGGGCGGTGCTGTGTGCGACGCTGCTGCTGTGTGCGATCGCGCTGGCTCCGAACGTCCCGGACCCGGATCTGTGGGGGCACGTGCAATATGGTCGCGATTGGCTGGCGCAAGGCTTTCACACGACAGCCACTTATTCCTACACGGCCACAGGTTATCGCTGGGTCAATCACGAAAACCTTGCCGAGTTGACTCTCGCCACCGGAATGGATGCACTCGGCCCGATTGGTATGTTGATCGCCAAGTGCCTGGCGGGATTGGCCGTGATTGGGTTGATCATGTGGCGGGCGAAGCGAGCCGGCCTCGGCCTGATCACGATCTGTGTGACATCGCTGCTGGTGGCGATCAACTTGACATACTTCTGGACGATGCGCCCGCAACTGCTGAGTTGGTTGTGCTACACGCTGTTACTGGCACTTCTTTCGTGGTGCTTTCAAGGATGGGAAGGACGCGGGTGGCTGCGGTGGTTGGAGCAGAAAGGAAGTAGCTCGGCGTTAGCCGGCCCGGAGTACTCAAGCTTCCGAATGCGGTTTCTGTGGCTTGCACCGGTGATCCTGTGCGGGTGGGCGAACTCGCACGGCGGTTTTGTCGCGGGATATTGCATCTATGTGGCGTATCTCGGGCTCCGTGGGATCGAAGCGTTTTCGTGTCGTGGACGTGAGTCGTTTGGTTTACTCCGCCGACTCGCGATGATGATCGTTGCAGGCGGGCTGGCCACCCTGATCAACCCTTACGGCCCCGGCCTGCATCTTTGGATGCTCGGATCGCTTGGCACACCGCGACCCGAGATCATGGAATGGCGGGCACCGGAAATGTTTACGACGCTGATGCTCCCATTGTGGCTGATCCTGTTCAGTTGGTTTGCCGTGTTGTTGCTGACGCGCCGTTCTCGCGACATCACACATTTCGTGATCATGGCATTGACGTTGTGGCAGTCATTCTTGCATGTACGGCATATCCCGTTCTTTGCCATCCCGTTCGGCTTCTGGATGGCCATCCATGTCGAATCGGTGTTGCGGCGATTCAATATCGTTCGCGACGAAACAGATCAGCCGCGGGAACTCGCCGGCAACATGAGTCGCCGACTGCAATGGACCTTTGGGACGGTGTTTGCTCTGGCCTTCCTGTTGCTCGGATTCCGCTTGCATGTTCGGCTCCGCGAGATGCCCGTTGAACGCAAGGACTACCCTGTTGCCGCGTTTCAATTCATCGCCGACCAGGATCTTCAAGGACGCATGGTGGTCACGTTCAATTGGGCTCAGTACGCGATCGCGGCCTTCGGGCCGCGCGATCACTCGGACGATGGGCTGTTGATCAGCTTTGACGGTCGCTTCCGTACCTGTTATCCGCAGGAAGTGATCGACATGAATTTTGATTTTATCCTGGGTGACCTCGAGGCCCGCTATCGCAGCCCTGAGTCGCCGCCGCTGGATGATGAACGAGTTCTCGAGTTTGGCGATCCGGAGATTGTCCTGATCAACCGCGAGCAGCCGCATGGGGTGAACGTGATGTTCAGGAATCAGGACCGCTGGACGCTGCTCTATCAAGACCGCATCGCGCAGGTGTGGGGCTTGGGGTCGAAGTATGGCGACCCGAATAGCAGCCATTACATCGCACAGGATCGTCGTCAAATCACGGACGACGAGCAAACGGGGACCGTTCCCTGGCCGGCATTGCCGGTACGCCCTCGGCAAAACCGACAACTGGCACAAAGCGATCCATGACGATCCGGTAGTTCGAGGGAACTGCGAAAACTCTCGTTGCGGCGCAAGCTGCGTGCTATGTTTCTGTAGGGCGATGTTTGTCGGCACTCCCGCCGGTGCAATCCATCGCGCCAACCGTTCCCGCTGACTCGACACTCCACGCCATCCCGCCGACTCTCTCCACCGACCAACTCGCCTCCGCTCCGCGAGCAAACGTGAATGCCGCCGCGGCATCACTCCCAGCGATAGGAAAAACTGATGTCAAACGCGATGCTGAATGATGTTCCATCCAGCGTGCAGTTCATGCCCTTCGTCCCGGCTCTCCAACGTCCCACGGCCTCGGACGTCGTGAGTCGAGCCGAAGAGAAGTTGGCGGAGATCGAATCGTTGTGGGATCTGATGGAGATTGACGAGGAGCCGCCGGTTCGGTTCGAGATTCCCGCGGACCTTCGCGTCTCCGTCGTCATTCCCGTCTACAACGAGAAGAAGACCATCTTTGATGTGATCGCCCGCGTCAAGGCGCTTCCGTTCGAGACCGAGATCATCGTCGTCGATGATTGCAGCACCGACGGCACGCGCGGGTGGTTGGAGACGGTTCGAGGGGCTCCGGGCTTGAAGCTCATTCTCAAGGATCAGAACGAAGGCAAGGGTGCCGCACTCCGCACGGGATTCGCGGTCGCGACCGGTCACATTGTCGTCGTTCAAGATGCCGATTCGGAGTACGATCCGCGTGACATCGAGAACGTGATTCGTCCGATCGTCGCGGGCGAAGCGGATGTCAGCTACGGCTCGCGATATCTCTATCGCCGCTGCAGTGATCGTTCGTTCCTGCATCGATTGGCAAACCGCGCGTTGACGGCCGCGTCGAATCTGTTCACGGGACTGCGGTTGACCGACATGGAGACGTGTCACAAGGCCTTTCGCCGACACGTCATTCGCGACTTGCCGTTGAAGCAGAATCGTTTCGGCTTCGAACCGGAAGTCACCGCCAAACTCGCACGCCGCAAGTACCGCGTGACGGAAACGCCGAGCAGCTACAAACCGCGCGGCTATGCGGAAGGCAAGAAGATCGGCATCCGCGACGCGTTGAACGCGATCTATTGCATCGCGCGATATGGCCTCGCCGATTAGCCCGGATTATTCCTCAGCCGCTTGGCGATAGCCTGCGGTTCTCGTGAACCTTAAGAGAACCGCACGCTATCGCGTGGCGGCTGATTTGCCCGATGTTTGGGGCAAGATAGCCGTAACTCCTCTTAAGCGAGAGATTTGAAGAATGTTGACCGGTTCATGAATAATCCGGTTAAACGAAGCACCCTCCTCTCAGTTGCGTCTACGCCGCATCTAATTGCTTCGCCTCGTCGCCGCTGACGAAGCCATCGCCATCCGCGTCGAGCTGCCGGAACTTGTCGCTCGCTCCGAGAAACTCGCGCGGGCTGATGTCCCCGTCACCGTTCGCGTCCATCCCGACGAACCATGCGGGAAGATCTTCCACGTCACTGCGTCGCGGCACGGCGGGCATGACGAGCAGGGCGTTATCCTGTTGCGCATCGCCTCGGACAAATCCCACCGCCATGCTGCCGGGGATTTCGTGCGATTGCAGTTGCCCATCTTGGTTAAAGTCCAAATGTTTCAATACGTCAGGCGCGCCGTAGATCTCGCGAGCGGTAAGCCGCGCATCGCCGTTCGTATCGAGGGCCGTGAACAGGGCGTCTTCCTGGTCGGCGGCTCGCGCTCGGATCTGTGCCCGAATGACGGCTTGGCGTTGCTCGAGCAAGGCACCCACTTCCTTCGCGTAGACCATCCCATCGCCATCCGCATCGAGAGCTTCGAACGGGACGTTGAACCCCAGGACTTGGCCGGGATATTCGTCGGCGTCCAGATAAGTGTTGTTGTCCGCGTCGAGCATTGAGAACTGCGCATTGAGGGTTTGCGAAGCGTTTGCCAGGGAGGGGTCTTCGTTGACGAAAAACTCGACATCGGCACCGGGAAGATCGAACGACAAGCGTGTCGAATGTTGGCGGGCGGTGTCGAGCGCGGACGACAGCGAGTCGCAGGCCGATATGATCCGGATGCTCGGTGTCGTCGTCGGTTCCGCTTCCTGGGCATCGAAGAACGCGACCTCCAGCACGAGATGTGGCGGAACCTCAGCAAGCTTTTGCACTTCGTTTTTGTCGATCAGCGTGTTCTTGTTCTCGTCAAGCAACTCCACTAACTCGGGAGTCAGCGGTAGGTCGGCCGCTTTGACGAGTTCACCGTAGGCGTACGTTTCCTGCAAGGCATAAGACACGTATCCCCACCGCGTCCGCTCGCCGATCAGAATTGCTGTATCCGGCGCGTTGACTCGCCGTTGATTCGACATCTGCGGTTGTGCTTGCTCGACCGAGTCCTTGAAGTCCGCCAGCACCAGGATTTCGTCGTCGTCAGCGTCACGCTCGAACAGACGGCTCGGTGCCGATTGCATTTCGTCGGCCGTGATCGCTCCGTCGTGATCCACATCCAGCAGACGTCGAACGGGCGAACGCGTGCGATTGTCGCCTCGGAACTCGTTCGAGCTGCGCAGCGAGAAAGAACGCGAACCGCCCACATTGCGTGTCAAGAATCGCGGCAGTTCGTCGCGGTCGACGAGACTGTTTCGATTCGTATCGTACATCTCGACCAGTCGTGTCTTTTGATCGGCATCCTCGGGTGCCAGGTTGCCGAACTGGCCGTAAGAGAACTTGGGGTTGTCGATCATCTCGACCCACGTCGATTGGCTCGTCTCAACCCCCGCGATGTCATCGAAGACTCGCGCGACGAGTTGCTCCAAGGCGTTCGTGTATGGTTCGTCATCGATCCGCAGGACAACATCAATCACTAACGGGCCATCCCGCGTGAGCAGCAGGAACCGCTCGCGCGGTGGTGCCTCGGCTGCGGCGATATCAGCGACCGCCTCTCCGGTCGTCGCGGCGGAGGGTTCGACGGTTGCATTGTCCGTCGCGAGGAGATCGTTCGCATCCGTCGCACCTTCAGCTGGCGATGCAGCGGATGGTGGCCGTCCCTCGTCATTGCTCGCAGCCGCATCATCTGTCGCGGGAGAAACGGGCGGATTCAGTTCGGATGCGGGCACCTGGGCGACCACCTTCCGGGCGGGCGGCGGAGGCGGCGCTGGTGGACTCGCAACTTGCTGCTTGCAGCCGATCATCAGGCTTATCAGTAGGAGCAGATTTAGCACGTAGAGTTGACGCACCGGTTCCCTTTCGCGGACACGCAATTAGTGATTCAGCGCGAATTCGGCGCTGTTCAAGAGAGCCCACAAGACATCACCGAGTGCCTCGCGGTGGTCGCTCGAGTCGCTTACATGGGCGGCAAACAGCGACGATTCGTCGCCGGTAGGTCGTCGCGACAGCGTCCCGAGGAACAGCGTTTCCAAGCGTTCCTCGACACTGAACAAGGGGCTATCCAAAGCGATCAGCACGCCGCTCTGTTCCGCTTGGCTGGCAGCGTTGATGTTGGAGCCATTCAGAAGGGTCAGTGCTTGCAAGACGCCGGCGTCGAACTCGGTCGCGTCGCTTCCCCGCATTTGCATCTTGCCGATGAAGGCCAGCCGCTGCTGATCGAACAGGCTGCTGCGAATGGCCAGGAAGTTTGGAACCTTGGCCGGGCGTCCACCCGCGATGCGATGGAGACTATCGTACAGCTGCTCGGCCGTCATCGTCTTGATTGCCATGCTGGCGAACAACTCGGGAGCATGTGGCTGGCGATCGAGCCGGCTGCTCAACTGATAGGCCTTCGTATTGGACAAGGTCCGAAGCAACTCCTTGATGTCGAAGCCGGTGGCGACAAAGTAATCGGTCAATTCTTCGAAGAGCTGCGGATGACTGGCGGGATTGTGTCCGCCGATGTCATCCACGGGATCGATCAACCCACGGCCAAACAGATGCGCCCACATCCGGTTCACGGCGGCTTTGGCCAGGTAGGGATTGTCACGTGACGCCATCCAAATCGCCAATTGCACGCGGCGCGTCCCGCCGGCCTCCGTGCTGACCTTGGCACCATTGGGATAGCGAGGCGGGACGACCGTTTCGGAATCGGGGAGCGTGACTTCGCCCGAGTCCAGATCGACCAACCCGACTTCCGCCGATCCGCGGCGATTTTCCGACTGCTGTAAACGAGCGAAGAAAGCCGCGTATCCCCAGAAATCTTCTTGCTTCCAATGATCGAATGGATGCGGATGGCATTCGGCACACTCGATCTGCAAACCGAGAAAGATTCGCGCCGTACTCGCCGCGAGTTTCTCGGGCTTCAACTCCAGCGACGTATAGTACAACGCCGGCCCCGCTTCCCCACCACCGGTCGCCACCAGGAAGTCCGAGACGATGCGATCGTACCGCATGTTCTGTGCGAACTGCCGACGGAGCCAGTTCTGCACGCCCGCGACGTTTTGAAGCTGCTCCAAGTCCAAACCGCCCGGCACCATCACCTGCCGCCAGGTACTCGCCAGATGCGTCGGATAACGGGGCGATGCGAGCAGTCGTTCGATCAGCCGCTGGCGTTTGTCGGGACTTTCGTCTTCCAAAAACTAGCGGACTTCCGACACACGTGGGATCACACCCGTCAGATCGAGATAGACGCGCCGGACAAACTCATTGTCTTCCGAGCGCTGGGCCGGTTGGATTCCTTCCGCGCCCCATCGCTCGGCCAGCAAGCCGTCGATGCGGGCGATCATTACGGCACGCCGTTTGGCGTTCGAGTCGTCGGCCATCGCTGATAGCGATACTGAAGTGAAGATGACTGTGAACGCGATTGTTTGGAATCGAATCATGGTGGTTTGCAATGAAATAACTCGGGCTGACTCCGTTATCGCTGTTCGATGATGAAGAACTCATACCGGTCATCAGTGTGCCGGACGCCGAAGATCGTCTTGCGGAGCTTATCGACTCGCCCGTCCTTGGTGTGTTCGAGTTCTACTCGGGCGAGTGTGTCTTCGACATTTTGCGGATAGAACTGCAACAGTGTACGCCCGGCGACGTCGATGCCGGCCTGTTTGAGCAACTCCCGGTCCATGGCCTGCAAACGTCCGCCGCGCCAAGTCATATACAGCCGCTGCTCGTCGCTGCCACTACCGGAGCGAGTCATTGGCGAGCCCTTGGTAAAGTGCGACGCGTAGTCGACCAACTGCTTTCGCCCAACCGCGCCAAGTTCGATCCCAAAGAAGTCGAGTTGCCGGGCGTAGGCTCGCAGATTGGAGGCCTCATAACGAATCTCCCATCGCTCCCATCGCGGCACTGCCTCCGGCGGGAGTGGCGGGCCGATCGGACGTGAGTCGTTGCGCGGACCCTCGATATCGATCTTGATTGCCGCGATGACCGACTCAGGAGTGATCAACTCGGAGAGTTCGATGGTCGGCTCGGTGACCGCAACCCTTGATAGCTCCGCTGGGCTTGGTGTGTCCAAGTCGTCCGGTTCAGCCGTGGCTTTATCGCGGCCTTGGCCGCCATCCCCAAAGGGCGGAATTACTCGCGCCATTTCCCGCGGTGTCGCCAACCAGAGGACGACAAGAACGGCGACACTGGTTCCCGTCAGGATCAGCATCGAGATCACAAGACTCGCCACACGGTCATAGCGGCTTGGCCGGAGCGACGGCGCGGTAATCACTCGTTCACGGTTCATTGGCGACATGGCTTGCCTGTTTGTCTTCTACAAGGAATCCTGGATACGATCATCGGGTTAAGACGAGTGTCGAGTTACGTTCGCGACTGCTGATCGATGGGCTCGATCGTGGCGACGTGAAGCAACGCACAGATTTTGAATTCCGCAGGTACGCCGTCATCCATGTCGATGCCGACGAGAATGTCCGAGCGAGTCAGAAATGCCATCTCGGGATGCCGCACGTCATACGATTCGCCGCTCGACATAATCAGTCGAAAAGGCCGAAACGGCTGCCGTGTCAATAGCTCACGAAAAGTTTGAACGGTCATGGTCTTCATCATACCGTCACGGCACAGCATCGGCTAGCAAACACCGCGCGAAGTGCAATGGCCATGCAGGCCCCGACTGCGTTTTCAAACCCGCTCGAAGATCGTGGCGATGCCTTGCCCGACGCCGATGCACATGGTGGCCAGCCCGAGGTTGGCGTCGCGGTCGAGCATGGCATGGATGAGCGTTGTGGCGATGCGGGCACCGCTGGCTCCGAGCGGATGGCCGATCGCAATCGAGCCACCTCGGACGTTGACCTTCTCAGCGTCGAGCTTCGACATCCGGATGCAAGCCAGTGCCTGGGCGGCGAAGGCTTCGTTCAACTCGATCAAGTCGATGTCCGCGATTTGCATCCCGGCACGTTTCAAAGCCTTGGCCGTTGCCGGGACGGGGCCGGTACCCATGACCGAGGGCTCGACGCCGGCGATGGCGGTCGACTTGATGCGGACCAGCGGCGTCAGACTGAGTGACTTGGCTTTCTCTTCCGACATCACCAGCAGCGCCGCCGCACCGTCGTTCAACGGCGAGCTGTTACCCGCCGTGACGGTGCCGACTTTCGGCATGAACGCGGGGGACAGCGCGGCCAGGGCTTCCAGGCTGGTGTCCGAACGGACGCATTGATCGGCGTCGGCGAGAATGCGGTGTCCCTGTTCGTCGCGACCGTACATCGGCACGATCTCGCGTTTGAACTCACCAGCGGCTTGCGACGCGGCGGCCAGTTGATGACTGCGCAGCGCGAACGCGTCTTGATCTTCGCGCGAGATGCCTTGCGTTTGGGCCAGAAACTCGGCGGTCACTCCCATCATCAGCGCGCCCTTGCTCGTGCGATGAAAGAGCTTGGGATTCAAATCCAAGCCGTGATCCATCGGCACATGGTGCATGTGTTCCAAGCCGCCCACGATATGAACGTCCTCGAAGCCGGCCATGATCGCGTGCGTCGCTTGATGCAGGGCTTGCAGGCTGCTGCCGCACAAGCGATTGATTGTCGCGCCGCCGGATTCAATCGGCAGTCCCGCCATCAAGCCAATCGAGCGCGCCACGTTGAGACCTTGCTCCATGGTCTGTTGGGTATTGCCGAGCAGGAGGTCTTCGATCTCCGCGGGATCGATCCCCGTCCGTTCGACGAGCGCTTTGGCACAGGCGACGGCCAAGTCATCGCTGCGGACGTCTCGAAACAAGCCTCGGTCTTTGTGAGCCCGACCGATTGGCGTGCGAAGGCAATCGACGACGACGGCGGTTTTCATAACGATGCTCCAAAGTAGCCGTCACGCTCCGCCGTGACGAATCCTGCGCGAAAAGGTTCGGAATTGCGAAATCGGTAATCGATTCAAACTACAACGGCGAAGGCTCATCACGGCGGAGCGTGATGGCTACTTTACTTGTAGAACTTAGCTCCACTGGCTGCCATTTCCAGCAACAAGTTTGTCGGCGCCATGCGGTTGCCTAGCGACTCGAACGGCTTCAACATCTCGACGATGGCGGCTGCTCCGAGGGTGTCCGCCCAAAACATGAGTCCACCCTTGAACGGCGGGAAGCCGATCCCAAAGATCAGCCCCAAGTCGATGTCTCGCGGGTCGCGAACGATGCCGTCTTCCAGCACGCGAGTCGCTTCCAGGAACATGGTCAGGAACAATCGCATGGTCAATTCGTCGGGCGTGAAATCGCGTTTTCCGCGAACATGCGGCCCGATCACTTCGCCGAGCGATGGATCGGGTTCGGGGCGGCCTTTCTTGTTGTCGTACGAGTAGAAGCCGCGGCCAGTCTTCTTGCCAAGCCGCTTCGCTTCGACCATCGCAGGCAGCAGCGTCGACGAGACGACTCGATCCGGAAAGGCCTCGAACATCGTCTGGCCAGCGTAAACCGCGGTGTCGATACCGACGAGATCGTACAACTCGATCGGCCCCATCGGCATGCCGAACGATTTCGACGCGCGTTCAATCGCCTTGATCTCGGCTCCGCCGCACAGTAATTCGATCGCTTCGTGCATGTAGGGGAAGAGCAGCCGATTGACTAAGAAGCCGGGACCGTCGTTGATCACGATTGGCATCTTGCCGATCCCCTTGGCGTAGGCGACGGCGGTGGCGATCGTTTCATCCGCTGTCTTCTCGCCGCGAATGACTTCGACCAGCTTCATTCGTCGCACCGGGTTGAAGAAGTGAATGCCGCAGAACCGTTCGGGCCGCTCGAGTCCGGCCGCCAGCTTCGTGATGGGGATCGTTGACGTGTTCGAGGCGAGAATGGCGTCCGGTCGGAGCAGCGGTTCGAGTTGCGCGTAGATGCTGCGTTTGATGTCCTCGTTCTCGACAATCGCTTCAATGACCAAGTCGCTGGCGGCGACTTCCTCGTTGCTAGTCGTCAGATTTAGCAGTGGAGCCAATTCCAGCATCCGCTCGACGCTGGGGCCTTTCAGCTCGCGATCAAACGCTGCTTCTTCCAAGACGTTTCGCCCGCCCTTTGCCAAGGACTCGCGTGCCGCGTCGGTCAAGGCGACGGTCAGTCCCCGCTTGACGTTGGCAGCGGCGATGCCGGCCCCCATGATGCCCGCGCCGATCACACTGACGGAGCTGATCGACTGCGTGGCGATTTCCCTTTTGTCGATGCCCGTGTCTTTCTTGTTACGATCGGTCAGGAAGAAGACATTCAGCAGCGCCGCATTGACCGGCGATCCGAACAGCTTCGCCATGCGGGCCGCTTCGAGCTGGCAGGCCGACTCGGAATCAAGCATCGCCGACTCGAGCATGGTTTCGAGCGCTGCTTCGGGCGCGGGGTATTGCCCTTTGGTTTGCTGCCGGATGACGGCCGCAGCGGTCGCCCCGAGGAAGCCGAGTTCCGTGTCGGTGATTTCGATCGGGCGGCTCCAGCGCTCGCGGTCTTTCAGATAGTCTTTGGTCGCTTGCTCGGCGCGGACCAATCGGATCGCCGCGGGCAGCAACTGGTCATCGGCAACCACGTCGCAGGCCCAGCCCATCTTGTACGCCGCCTCGGCCGAGATCGACTCGCCGCCGGTGATCATCTCGATGGCGTTGCTCAAGCCGGCGATACGCGGCGCGCGAACCGTGCCTCCCCAACCGGGAAACAGTCCGAGCTTAACTTCGGGAAAACCGAACTCGGCTTTCGGATTGTCGCTGAACAGCCGCCGGTCGCACCAACTGGCCAATTCGGCACCGCCTCCGACACAGATGCCGTTGATGGCCGCGACGGTGACAAACGGAGCCTTTGATAAACGGCCAAACAGCGTCTGGCCCCGGCGGCACATCGCAACCACTTGCTGTTCGGCGGCTCCGAGCGATTGAACGAACTCGCGCAGATCGGCTCCGGCGATGAAGATGCCCGGCTTGGCGGAAAGGAAGATCAGCCCCGCGAGGTCGGAGCGCTGCTCTAGTTCGTCAAGGTGACTTGCCAGTTCGTCAAGCACTGAGTTTGAGAGGACGTTGGCACTCTTGTTCGGAGTGTCGAAAGTCAGCACCGCGATGTCTGATTCAGCCATCGCGAGCGAGAGAGTCTCGGCAGTCATTTGCTTGGATCCTGCAAACTTGGCGAGATTAGTAATTCGACCTGTGGTCGCGGCGCACGGAATGCTAGCTCGCATGGGCAGCACCGGAAACCCCTCGTCGTTATAGTTAATCGGTACAGATTGCCATTCGCACGAGCATCTGTTGCCGGTTGGAGCGGCAAATCCTTTGGATCAACAACGAAATTAAGGATTAAACGATGAATACGCCGCCGAGGTCAAGGCGTCGCTGGTGGTTCGGTCTGGTTATGACGGCGATCACTTGTCTGAGCGTGGGGCCACGGTTCGTCGCGGCTGACGAGACCGAGGCGGTTCGGCTGGTCATCGATTACAACGACGGTGTCGAAAAACACTTCAATGCGATTGCCTGGAAGACCGGGATGACGGTGATGGACGCCATGTTGGCCGCGAAGAAACATCCGCGCGGAATCAGCTTTGAACACAAGGGAAATGGACAGACGGCGCTGCTGACCAAGATTGATGACATCGAGAATGAGGGCCGCGGTCGCAACTGGCTATATCGTGTGAATGGCAAGCCGGGGGATCGCAGCATGGGTATCTTTGAGTTGAAGGCGGGTGACACCGTCTTGTGGAAGTTTGACAAGTACCGGTAGAATCCTGAGCGATCCGGGCATTTCCGACGCGATTGAATTGATGATTGGAGTAACGCGATGCAGCGGCGAGACAAAGTAGAGTTGGCCGTCTTTGGCGGCTTGGTGCTAGCCGGCTCACTGACCCGAGTGCTGCTGAGCGATTGGCCGAACTTTGCGCCTGTCGCGGCGATCGCGCTGTTCGCCGGTTACTTCTTCCGATCGCGTGCGGTGGCGTTACTGGTGCCGCTGTCGGTAATGGGAATTAGTGACGTCTTCATCGGATCGTACGATTGGCACATGATGGCGCTCGTCTACGGCGCGTTGATGCTGCCGGTGTTTTCCCGAGGCATGTTGCGTCGCTGGTTCTCGGTTGACGAAGGTGCGGCTGGGCTTCGTGCCGCGGCCGGATTGCTGGCAAGCAGCCTCGGTGCCTCGATCTCGTTCTTTGTGATCAGCAACTTCGGTGCGTGGGTGTGGTACGGCACTTACGAACATACCGTTGCCGGCATGATCCACTGCTACGTGCAAGCGATCCCGTTCTTCCGCTACACGCTGGCCGGCGATGTGTGCTTTGCCATCGTGTTATTTGGCGGCTACGCCTTGGCGATGAGTTTCACGACGGCAACGAAGTCAGCACCACAAGCGATTAGCGAGTGATGTCCTATTCAACACTCGGTGGAAGCCCTGGTAGAGCTGTACCATCGGCCGGCGGCGCGGTTGGATCCACCGCAGGTGCGGCAGTCGCATCGGGCACGACAGGCGTTACAGGTTCGGCACCCAGTAGCAAATCGGTGACCGGGTCGACACCGATCTCCGCGGCTTCGGGGGTGAGAAACGCGAATCCGAGGACACCCTTTTGAATCGATTCGGTCAGCCCTTCCAGGTCCGGCTTCTCCGCGGGCGGATCGGTTAGCGCGAGAGCTAGTTCCACCGCAGTCGCGACTTCATCAACGACTTTCTCGTGCGGGGTCGACTTTCCGGCAATCTTCATTCCAGCAAGGCCATGCTTTACACAAGTCAACTGATACTTCAGGCGACGACGCGACCAGATGATGCGGGGATCGGTCGGAATCTCGGCACCAGCGCCGCCGAGCGCGCCTCCGAACATCCCCATGCCACCTGCGCCGCCGGACATCGATTCCATGCCGCCCGGCATGCTGTCCCCGCCGCCATAACCTTCACCCCCGCCACCCATTCCCATACCCATTCCAGCCCCACCACCCCCTCCATCCGCTGCACCGAATTGACCGCTTGCGGCAGGGTTGGACTTCTTGATCAGCTCTTGGAGCTTTTTCATGTCCGCTTCTTGAGTCACGAGCGCCGCGATGCGAACGAGTTCATCTTTGCAAGCTTTCACGGCGATTAGGCCAAGGTTCTGCGAGACGGTACTTGCGTCGATCTTTTCCTTGCTATTGGGAACCCATTGAGCGAGCGCCTCGGACGCGGTGCAGCGCAAAGAAATCGGCGCGTCTTTGTCCGCGACGATCTTTTCGAGAGCGGCGTTCGCTTCGGCCTTGGTACCAACGGTCCCGAGAACGGCCAAGATATCAATGGCTCGCCTTTGCATCCAGGTGTGGCCCTCCGCGCTTCGCCCGGCAGGTGGGCTGGCGTTCAATAGAGCGATCATCTCGTTGAAGATCAGCAGCTTCTTCGCGCCGGGAATGTGACGATCCGCGGGCCGCGCCAAGTCGAGTTTGACATGGCGATCGATGCCCACGAGCGCTGCGACACGAACCGCATCGATTTGAGTTGGGCTCTTGAATTCCGCGATCATTAGATCGAGCGCTTCGAGCAAGGGATCGGGCACATAGGCCTTCTGGCCATTCGAATATTCTTTGCCGTATTCGACCTCATTCAGGCTGCCGATTAACAACATGGCGTTGTAGCGAACCGCAGGATGAAAATTGTACTTTCCACGGCTCTGGGCGAACCCGTTCATGTAAGACAACACTTGCAGACGGAGATACGCGATGGCAGCCGCCGAACGAGCTGGGCGCAGATCCTTGTTCAGTAAAGTGTCACGAAGCTCTGGCAGTTCGCCACGAGTTTCCGGCAAGGTGAAACTCGGCAAGAAATACTCTTTGTACCAGGCGTCCAGTGTCTTCTTTCCCGCGTCGTCGAGCGGATTCTGCGACGCAAGCACTTTGCGGGCGTTGTTGTAAGCGATGTTCCGATCCCGTGTCCGTAGCGCGTCCGCTGCTGCTGCAGCTTCGTTCGACGCTACCACGGCCGGATCAATCGGTTTGAAATTCGGGTTGACGGCTAGCTTGCTGTATTCGTCCTTGTTCGCAGCGCCTGCGGCGGGGGCGGCCGCCTGCCCGAAAGTTTGCTGGCCGGTCATCGCAACAATGGTGACCATCGCGAAAAGCAGGGCGGTTGAAGGCTTCGACATGGCATCTATCTCCGATACAAACCCGCTAGCAGCGGGTTTCGACCACCGGCAAGGTGACCGAATGTAATGACCCCAACTGGACTGACCCGTGAACTAACAAAGACAATCACCGCGCGAGAACCGCTCGGCGAATCCTGTTCCGGCTTCATCGGTGACTGGACTGGGCAGACACCTAATACAAGATTACTCGCCGTACCGGTCGTCTGTCAACTTCGCGGATTCAGCAAACAGGGCTAGCCCGGATTATTCATCAGCCGCCTGGCGATAGCCTGCGGTTCCCGTGAACTTCGAGAGAACCGCACACTATCGCGTGGCGGCTGATCTGCCTAGGAACGCCCCACATGAGTTGTAGGTGCCGTCACTAATCGGCAATCTCAACCCGGCTTTACAGACCTCACAAGAGTTGCAACAGGATTCTTCGCGAAGACCGGTAAAATCGGAAAAAAACTTTCCGTCGGCGCGATCGGTAACCGATCAACTACTACCAGGCACATTTCCCGCATTGCAGGAGCCCCGTGGAACCCGTCACGTCTCGCCCAGAACCAGACGTGTCCCGTTCGACAGGATCGCAGAACGCAAGCGCACACACTACATGACCTCAGGAGGGGGAACCATGCGACGTTTCTTTGTGACTTTGGCGCTGATCGCCATCGCGCTCGCGCCAGTTGGTGCCAGTGCCAACGATCGCCAAATCGCGGAGCAAATCGTACGAAGCCTCAAGCAGCGCAAAGCCGCTGGCGAACTGCAAGGCTTCAATATTGATCTGCAAGTCGATAAGGGAGCCGTTTGGCTCAAAGGATATGTTTCCAAGCCTGAGCAAGAGCAGCTTGCGCTCGATATCGCAAGACGTGTCGAAGGTGTGGAAAAGGTGTTCAATCAAATGGAGGTCCGCGCGGAAGCATCCAGCGCGGCGGAAGCGCAGCCGACCTCGAGCCGCCGGAATTTCGATCCAGCCCAGCCGCTGGCCGCCGCTCCAGCCGAATCGGTCCAGCCGGAACAGGCGACAACACAGTTCGTTGCGTCCGAAGAAGCGATCGACGGCGGGCAGGAAGAGTCTCGCCGCATCGCTCAGTCGCTGGTTGCCAAGTTGCGTGACGAGCAGAGAGCGGGAAACTTGGATCGATTTGGTATTGATATCCAAGTTGACAAGGGAACGCTGTGGCTGAAGGGCCAGTTGGCTTCAGAATCGCAGCGACACACGGTTCTCGAAATTGCGCGACGCATTTCCGGCGTACGGCAAGTCGTCAACGAATTGGCGATCGAGACGCAAGAGATCGCCGCTGTGCCGGCACCTGCTCCGCGATCCGAAGAGTACTTAGCTCCAACGACTTCGCGACGTAAGCCAGAAGTCGAACCGATCGCCACCGTCGAGCCCGAACTGATCGCTGTGAAAAGCGAGTCGGAGAGGATCACGGATGAGGTGTTGCGGCGTTTGGCGACGCAAAAGGAACTGGCGGCGTTGCGAGATTTCGGCATTGATGTCCAAGTCGATCAGGGCGTCGTTTGGATGTCCGGCTATGTCGCTGATTCCGAACAGCGAGCCCTCGCACTCGACATGGCTCGATTCGTTCCAGGTGTCACGCAAGTCGTGAATGATCTGACGGTCACGAATGCAGCCGCCGAAGCGGATACTCAGCTAGTCGCTCATCCGATTCCAGCTGATCCGTCGATCCCCATGGCACCACAAGGACTTCAACCCTTGCGTCCGGCACCCGCGCCGCAGCTCGCACGACAGCCGGAACCGCAGCTCACGCCACAGCCTGTGCCACAGCTCGCGGTTCAGCCGGAACCGCAACCCGAACCACAGCCTGTACGGCAGCCGGAACCGCAACTCGCGCTACAGCCTGTGCCACAGCCTGCGCTGCAACCCGCTCCGGCTCAACCAACTCAGGAAGTTGCTCCGGCTCAACAATCTCAAGCAACTTCACAATTGCCCAACGGCATGTCGTACTTGCCGGCCAGTCAGCACAGTCAAGTTGCTGGATGGGCTCTCGTGAACATTGGTGGGAACCAGCCGCAGCCGCAGCCTCAGATGCAGCAAATGGTCCAACCGGTCAGCAACCAGTTGCAGATGCCGATGGCGTTTGCTCCAGCTCGCCCGGTGAACTACATGCAGCTGCAGCCCGGCGGACAACCAGTTCCGATGATGGGCGGTCACGGCGTCGGCGTTGCGCCCGCTCGCTACGATCATCCGCAGCTGCCAGGTTATGCTTGGCCCAGCTACGCCGCACATCCGAACTATGGTGCGGTAACTTACCCCAAGCAATACTCGGCACAGGCTTGGCCTTATATCGGCCCCTTCTACCCTTATCCGCAAGTCCCACTGGGCTGGCGGAAAGTGACCCTGGAATGGGACGACGGCTGGTGGCAACTCGATTTCAAGGATCGCCACTAAGCGAAGTCAGCTAACGACGACAATCCCGAACGCCCCTGCAAGGATCACAACTTTGCAGGGGCGTTTTCTGTTCGTACGACAGCCGATCAACTGAACATCTGGCCGCTTCCGACAGCCTCGAAGGCGTTCTTGATGTGTTCGATGGTGGGTTGCTTCTGATTGGAGGGCCAGGTGATGGCGATGACGTCAAAGCGGGCGCTGCATTCGAGCAGGTCGTGGCGGCGCAGATAGCTTAGCGCGACGCGAGTCAGGCGGCGCTGTTTGTCTTGATCGACGGCTTCGGCGGGATGTCCCCGGTCGTGCGAGGTGCGCGTCTTGACCTCGACGAAAACGATCGTTTTCCCGTCCACGACGACGAGATCAATTTCACCGATCCGATCTCGCTCGCCCTGCGCGACAATAATGTAGCCTTGGCGTTTCAAGAAGCGAGCCGCCGCTTTCTCACCCCGCACGCCGAGCGGCTTGGGTGCCGACCAGCCCCGCACGCGGTCACGGAATTGCTGAAGCCACGACATATCGCTTCATCAACAAGTAGGCCGGAACAAG
>JAQBZB010000307.1 GCA_027622275.1 Planctomycetota bacterium
TTTGGGCAAGATAGCCGTAACTCTTTTCACAAACGTATATTTTGAACAATGCTGACCGGTTCATGAATAATCCGGGTTAATGGCCGGAGCCGGTGAAGAACGGAGGCAACCTTCGTGGAGTCATGTCGCGTGCTTTCAAGTTAGTCCGCGGATCGGCTCGCCATGATAGATGTGGTGCGGGCGATCTAACTCGTCCTTCCAGACGGCCGTGGCGGGAATGCCCAGGGCGTGATAGATCGTGGCCGCAAGGTTCTCGGGCTGCTGAGCGTCAAAGGCTGGATAAGCGCCTTGCTTGTCCGATGCACCGATGACGACGCCGCCTTTGATTCCGCCGCCAGCGACAAATACTGTTTGGACGGCTCCCCAATGATCGCGGCCCGGCTTGGCACCGGGGCTGCGATTGAGTGCGTTCACTTTGGGCGTGCGGCCCATTTCGCCGCACATCACGATCAGCGTTTCGTCCAGAAGTCCGCGTTCCTGCAGGTCATCCAGCAGCGCCGAGATGCCTCGGTCCGTGGGCGGCAACAGACAGTCGCGCAGCAGCGGGAAGTTGTTGTCGTGAGTGTCCCACGTCTCGTTGTTGCCGAGGTTCACCTGAACCAGATTGACGCCCGCCTCGACCAATTGCCGAGCCATCAGCAGCGACCAGCCGAACGAGTTGCGGCCGTAGCGGTCAAGCGCCTGCGGGTCGGCGTTATGGACATCGAACGCCCGCTGCACGCCGGGATCAGTCAGCAGTGAAATCACCGCTTGACGATGCCGATCGAACGACTCGGCCGCCGCCAGCTCGTTCAGTTCGCGGCGCTGCCCTTCGAGCACACCAAGCAGGTCCTCGCGGTTGGCCAGTCGCGAGCGGGTCAGTCCCTGAGGCAAGCTCAGGTTCGGCGATTGGAATTTCAGTTCCTTGTTTTGCTCGCGGCCGCGAACAAAATGAAACTCGTAATCCGGATAGGCACCGTAGGATTTCGGGTTGTAAGGCGAGGCTTCAATGAACCACGGATCACGACGACTCCCCATCATCCCGCCGAACTGGCCAGGAATCACTCGTCCCTCGCGATGAACGAGTCGTTCCGGGAGCACGACGGCCGGAGGCAGGTTGTTGCTGCGCGGTGGCACTGCGGCTCCCGCGACCGATGCGATGGAGGGCCAATCGCCCGACTGTGGCTTGCTGCCATTGAACCGCGGCGGCAACGGCGTGCGCCCGGAGAGAATCGCCATGTGCCCTTCTGAGTGCCCATTGTAGGGCGTTGTTAGTGAACGGATCTGGCTCCACATCTGGCTTCGAGCGGCCAGCATCGGCAAGTGCTCACAAATGCGGACACCGGGCGTCTGCGTGGCAATTGATGAGAACTCGCCGCGAATATCGGCCGGCGCATCGGGTTTCGGGTCAAAGCTGTCGTGCTGTGTCAGGCCACCAGATAAAAACACGAATATGACCGATTTCGCCGTGCCGCCACCATGCGATTGGGAAACGACGTCGGCGGCGCGAAGTGCCGCGACGTGATTCATGCCCAGTCCGAGAAGCCCTACCGACCCGGCCTGCAGCATCGTCCGCCGACCAATTATCGGGTGGCAAGGACGCGTTGGCGACATGCGGGATCTCCTTGATGTTCAGCGGACCCGGTAAGCTCGTCTGAGTATAACATTTTGCATCTGTCGCGAGCACGCCAATCGTGGGGCGCTCATCGTTTCAACAGTTCATCCAGCGAGAACTTCTCGAACACCAGGTGCGATTGACTTCCTTCGTAGACGATGCCGACATGTTGATCGTCAATGCGGGTCAAGCTCGGGTAACCCGCTCCCCGGCCTTCGTCGAGCAGTAGGTGATGTGACTGCGGCCAGCTTTGGCCATCGTCGAAACTGACTTGGATCGTATGGTGCGTCCGCCCCATTTGCGTGTGCGGGTTGGCGAACAGCAGCACGTGTTTCTTTTCGCGAGCCTGTTCGTAATCAACACGCAGCAAGCTGCCGTTGCAGTTCGGTTCGATCAGCGTGTTGCGGTTGGTTTCGTGCGGCTGCCACGTCTGGCCCAGATCCTTCGTGACGAACACGGCGCGGAATCGCTCGTGATCGTTTCGCATGTTGAGCATGATCGAGCCGTCGCCGAGCTGGGCTGCCTGACACTCGTTGCCGCCGCTATAGGCGGGCTTGCCAACCGTCCAAGTCGTCCCGTGGTCGCGACTGATCATGATCGTCGCGAACGTGGCGTCGGCGGCTCGACCGTCGCGACCTTCCACCGGCATCACCAACGTGCCGTCCGGCAGGTTGATACCTTGCTGCGGCGACGGGGCGAGCAGCCACCACGCCTCCTGTTTGAGCTTGCGAGTCAGGTTCTCGGGCTTGGACCACGTCAGGCCATCATCCTTCGACAGGACCATCAAAAACTGAGCTGCCTTACCGATTTCAAAGCCTGGCTCCGAGCCATCATCGCTCCACTGGTGCTTGCCCGGTTTGCCGTTCATCCAGACTGCGAAGCAGAAAATCTCGCCTGTCTGGTGATCAACGATGATGCCCGGATCGCTGCAACCGTTTTGTTCCTGCGGCAGACCACCGAATTCCCCCATATCCATGATGACGCGCACCGGCTCCCAGGATCGCCCGCCATCGGTGCTGCGGCTGAGGCCGATGTCGATGTCTTCCTGCAGATCGCGCCCCATTCGCCGCCGCATGTCGTACACGGCAAGTAACGTCCCTTTGGGCGTGGTGCCCAGCGCCGGAATACGATAAGTGTGAACGCCATCGTCGTTGTGCTTTCGCAGCGCGACTCCGATGCGATGTCGCACGCCGGGCGAGGCATCGCGCGGTGTCACCTTGCCAGCCGTCGTTTCAATTGAAGTGCAAGTCGCCGCGACCCGCTGGGACAAGTCGGCCGTCGCGTTCAAACTGCACGACAGCCAGAACACGCTTTTGCCGGCGCTGAGCGTTCGCTCGGTGCGAAACGTCACTTCTTTAGCCGGCTTGGCCAGCTCACCCATGCGAGTCGCTGGCGAGAACTCGTCTTTGTCGCCGGTCGAATACAGCGCGAGCGATTCGAGATCGCTGAGGTCGTCCGTGCCGTCGAGTGTGAAGACGAAGGAACTCGCGCGAGCTTCGACTCCCTGCGCGACCTCCACGACCACGCGTGCGAGCGGGCCGTGCTCATTCCGAATCAGCACCGGATGCACGGGCTGCGACGAAACGGCCGTCAGCCCTATGACGGCAGTTGCATCTGCGGCGAGCACATTGCCACCCGACGCGATTGCTGCGACAGCGACCGCGACGGCTCCGAGAAGGCTACGGCGATTCAGCACGGAGTTGGTGTGCGGTGTGGTGAGTCTTCTGCTTGTCGGCATGTTGCATCTTCCGTTCGGAGCCAGCGTTCAAAGTATGCACGTGATCGGGTCTAGTCGCGGCTTTCGCGCCCAGCGGGACGAACGCCATGACGTGAGCTTAGCAGTTCCAATCGGCGATGACTATTTATCGTTCGCGCCGCCGGGAATTACTGCGGTCGGCACCTTCCACCGTACGACTTCCAGGTGCGTCTTGTCAGTGACTCGCCAAACGGAACGAGTCCATCACAATCGACTGATCGACCTTGCCGTAGGCGTTGTCGCCGCCGACGTGGCCGAAGACAAAGATCCGGCCATCGCTGGTTTGTACCGAGCGGGGATAATAGGCCGTGCCGGGAAGGTCGAGCTTGTGCCAAGTCTGTCCCGCGTCGCTGGTCCAGTGAATGCCGCTGGTCGCGACGTGCAGAATCGGTCCTTCGCGCGTCGCGAGCACGTCGGGATGGCCGCTGTGTGGCAGTGGTGCCGGTTCGACTTTGCCGGGCGTCCAAGTGTCGCCTGATTTGTTCAACACGCCCTGCCACCGCGCCTCGCGACCACCGCTATCAGGATCGGCTCGCCTGAGCACGCACAGCAAATCGCCGTTGGGCAATTCAGCCGCGTCAAACTCTTCACCGCCCCACTTGGCCCGATACTCGGCGGGCACGACCGTGATCGGCCCCATCCAGGTCTTGCCTTGATCATTCGAGACCAAGAGCAGCGGCTCGAACAGGCCATTGTATTCAGCCCGCGTGCGGCTGTTTGCCGGAACGTGTGCCACACCGCCGATCGCGATCAGCCGCCCGTCGCGCAAGACGCGCAGTCGCTTCGGCCAGGCTGAATACTTCTCCGGGTCCAGCAGCACTTCGGGCTTGCCCCAAGTCTTCGAGCCGTCGGTCGATCGCTCCAGGTAACCGGTCTTGGGCAACTCGGGATTGTACGGCAAGTAATACCCCCAGACTCCGCGCACGATGGTCCCATCCGCCAACGCTGTCTGCGCCTCGCCGGTGATCCCGTTCATGCAGGATTTGAAGGCGTCGGCACTGACCTGCTTCCAGGTCTTCCCCGCGTCGGTCGAGCGGAGATGGACGTTACGCAGATCGAGCCCCGTCATGTCGTAACCGGGATGCCCCGGCGGCGGCCACGTCAATTGGTGTTGCACTTCTTTGGGTGCCTGCGGCCGACCTTCGACCGGACCGGTCGCCTGAGTGAAGCTCACCATCAAGCTGCCGTCAGGTATCGTCCAGGCACCGACCCAACTCGTGAACCCCGGCTTCTGCGGCGAGTGATAAATGGTTTGGCGCTGGTGCTCGATGGCCGAGAACTCGTCCGCACTGCCTGGTGAGACGAGCACGAACAGCGACAACGCAAACAGAACCGTCCGCCACGATGGCGCATGCCGCATGATCATGAAATCCTCCATCATCAGGTGATTTCGCAGGACTGCCGACGCCTTCGGCTCGGTAGCAAACAGATTATCGCTTCAAACTCGTTTACCGCCAAGCCGCAGGCGCCGGCCTGTTTCACAGTTCTTCAACCGGATTTCAACGACTCGCGACATCTCTTATGATTGGTTCGTTGGAAATATCCAGTCGTAAGCACCAGTGGGCCAGAAAATGCGATCGCTTCGATCATACGACCAATCGTCGCTTTGGAAGCGACTTGACGAGCTTTCGCGATCGGATGACGTCGATCGCGCCGCAGTCGATCATCTGAAGACCAGCGTACGCAAAATCGCGAAGCATGCCTCGTGGATCAGCACGCAGGTCTGCCGCTTCATGCCGCAATACACAATGCATGAGGAGCGGCACTTTCTGAACGTGCAGGGTATCAGCGAGGCTCTATTGCCGGACGACGTAATCGCAAGATTGACTGCGTTGGAATGCGTTCTGCCGATCCTCGCCGCCTACACACACGATCTCGGCATGGCGCTGTCACAAGCGGAGCACGACGCACTACTCGACGAATCAACCGAACAGGGCAAACACTTCGCCAGCTATCGAACCCGGTTCGACGAAGAACTCAGGCAGCTTGAACGCTGGCGGAAGCGCGTCGAGGAACTCCGATCGAAGCAGGACGACAAATCCAAGCACGACGCCGCCCAAGCCCAGAAACGCGTCGACGTCATCGAAGGCCACATCCTGGCCAGCTACCTCCGCGACACCCACACCGAGGACGACCAGATCCGCCGCCTCCGCCATTGGCTGGAAGCCATCAAGCGAGAAACCGGCGACGACAAGCTCTTCCGCTACGGCAACTTCGACTACCAGCGCACGCTGGCCCTGATCGGCATCAGCCACGGCCGCGGCGCTCCCTGGCTGCGACGGCAGTTGATCGACGGCGGGCCGGACGACCGCTTCTTCCAGGCGGTTGCCACCGGCGAGTCGGCCAATCTGGCCTTTCCCGGCCTGCTGCTCCGCCTGGCCGACGTGATGGACTTCGACGCCAGCCGCGCGCCGCGAATCCTCTTCAAGCACTTCGGCATCGAGAACGACCAAAGCGTGCTGGAGTGGAACAAGCATCTGTCGATCGTCGGTTGGCGGTTGGACGTCGATCCCGACGGCAAGCAGCAACCCGACTTGCTCTACTCGGCCGAGTGCCAGCATCCCGTCCACGAGAAAGCCATCCGCGAATTCAAAACCTGGATCGACGCCGAGCTGTCCGCCGTCCGCATCGAGCTGGACGCCCAGCGCCGCCAGCTCCCCGCCGCCGTCCAGCCCCGCTACGACCTGCACCTACCCAGCCAAACCCGCCTCGACATCCGCGCCGCCCGCGACCCGCTGACCGACCAGCCGAAATACGTCTACCACGACCTGCAATTCCGGCTGGACCAGGACGAGATCCAGCAACTGCTGATGGGCGAGTCGCTCTACGGCGACCCCGGCCTCTGCATCCGCGAGCTGTTACAAAACGCCCTGGACGCCCTGGAGCTGCGCGAACTGCGGCTAAAGATGAAGCAGAAGGGCGAGGCCCGCGAACCAGTCGACGGCGAGCTGATCCGCCCCGGCTGGGTCCGCGAACCGGACGGCCGCGAGGAGGAACTTCACGTCACGCTGGACTGGGGCACCGACGAGGAGACCGGCCAGCAGTGGCTCCGCGTGACCGACAACGGCGTGGGCATGACCGAGGAGGTGATCAAGAACTACTTCACGCAGATCGGCAAGAGCTACTACCGCAGCCCGGAGTTCAACGTGTCCGCGTAATGCTTTAGACTGGAATTGCTGCGAATTAGCCGGAAGGACGAATTGATGGCGTTGCTCACCGAGTTGAATGAACGATAATAGAAGTAGGAACAACCGAATTGATTTCGGACTTTCAGGTAAACATCATCGAGCGGTCAAGTGGCCAACTTCGTGAAGGCGTCGTTCGAGGAGCAACTCACTCGGACAAGGTGTTGTGGAGCCACTGGCACAGTGAAATGCTGCCCGGTGCACAGGATTCTCATTGGGATTGGGATCAACTAATCGACCTCGCGTTGGCGATGCCAGATCGTTTCGAGGTGTACGCGTTGGAGTCCGACAATGAAATACAGGGCTTCCGAATGCTGGAGATTTCGGATACCGAAGTTGAGACATATGGAATACATGCACTCCGATTATCAACGGCACCGTGGAATCGGCCACCAGTGCGTCGTTATGTTGGTGTTGGGAGCATCCTTGTTGCCGTTGCGATTCAGAGCAGCGTTGAATTGGGTTTTGGTGGATGCATCCATTGCGAATCGCTGCCCGGAGCCGAAAAATTTCATGAACAAAACGGAATGACAGAATTTGGCAGCCCTTCCAGTGAAGCCTTGCGACGTTACCGATTTACAGAAGAAGCAGCGAACGCGTTTATCGAGCGATTGAGAAACGACGAGTTGATTACATGAGAGACATTAGCCTTTACGAAGACGATTTCCTGCTTGACACGACGGTCGCGTCTAGTTTCGAATCGATCGCTAAATCGTTGCCGAATGTCGTTACGCGTGGTTCGACGCTAATCGTCCAGGGGAAGCCTCAGTTCAAAGCAGCGCCAAGAATTCTATGTCCGCGTTGTGAGGTAGAATTGTCGCCAGGGACAGCCACGGTCAAGTTTAGGCACGCATCCATTCAAACAGCTGAGCAATCTGTTGACGCTTTGGTTTGTGAGTGCGGCGAAGTGTATATTCAAGGGCAAGACGCGAAAGAGGCCTATTTGCGGGCAATGCACGGTGATCCAAGTGGGTCCAAAACACATGACCAATCCACACCGGTGCCCAAAGAAGAACCAATCGATCCGCATGCTGAGCAACGAAGTGTTACCAGGGAAGATCAGGCCACCTCTGCTACAGCATCTGTAACACTTTTGCTAGAGCGATGGCGAGAAGGTGATGAAGAGGCAGCAGACGAGATTCATCGCCGTTACTCGCAACGGCTATGTGCATTAGCCGAGCATCGTATCGGCACTCGGCTTGCTCGACGGCTCGATGCTGACGACATCGTACAGTCCGTGTTCGCGACTTTCTTCCAACGAGCAAGAGACGGTCAGTTTTCGATTGACCATTCCGCATCGCTCTGGCATCTACTGGTCCGAATAACCCTGAACAAGATCCATCGGGAGACAGCCCGTGTTGTAGCCGCCAGACGCGACGTGTTACGTGAAGATTATCCACGCGATCTGTTGGAGCCTGAAGCGGTTGCTCACGAACCCGATCCGACTGAAGCTGCAATACTCTCGGATGAGGTCGAGGCGATTCTTGCTCGCTTGGGGGAGCACGAAGTTGAGATCATGCGACATTGTTTGGAAGGATACTCGACGTCAGAAACAGCGTCTCTCGTCGGATGTTCACGTTGGACAGTGCGCAGGGTGCTAGATCGGATTGGCCGTGACCTCAAGACGAGATTGGTTGATACATACGAGACTTGAGGAATCTCCAGCTTTTCGTCCATTTAGCAGAAGCCGTGAGAAACCGACAATGAGTCCCGCGTGGTTACGACCTGACGTTTCCCATGACGTCGGTGCCGCTGGGCCAGTTGCGTCGGGAATGCAGCGAGTGGCGAAGCGACCGCTGGTATCGACCGTTGGGCGTTGCGCCGTTCCTCTTGCCGGCCCGTGAAAGAAGATGGGGAGAGCGGGAGACGGGGAGACGAAAACTACCGATGGCTCCTTGCCTCCCACTCTCCTTGTCTCCCCATCTCGGCATCCCGCTTCCTACTCTGGTCCAAATGCTTCTCCGACTGGACCGACGCCGACTGGCGCGACCCGGAGAACCTCTCCGCCCTCTGGGACCTCTCGGGCCACCTCACCGGCACCGCTGGCCAAGTCCTCTGGGCTCGCGGCACGCACGACATCCATGATATGCCCAAGATCGGACTCCCCACGCCGGAGTTTCTGGCATCGGCGAAATCGTAGTCACACATCTCCTGGCTTTGATCAACGGCTTGCGATATCGTAACCGAGACCGAACAACTCAGCCGTGAATGGGTCTCAAACTATGTCCGACGAACATCCGAACTTGTCTGATCTCAGCGAAGAAAACAAGATCCTGCGACAAGCCATGATCGAAGCAAAAAGGCATTTGAACGATGCGGCCGCCCGACTGCGCAACGTGCTCAGTGACGAAGTAATCATCGATGCCACACCGTTGGAAGCGGGCGTCGCAATGCAGTTGGCCGAGGAGGGCGTTGCCGCAGCGCTCAACAGTCTTGAACTTACCTTCGTAAAACGCAGTGCCAATGCCTCGCCAATACCAGGTGATCCCACGCGGCGGCAAGGACAATTTCTGGCGTACATCCGTGAATACATGATGCGAAACCGTCACGGCGCAGCACCAACACATTCCGAACTGCAAAGGTTCTTTCACCTCACACCGCCGACGATCAACTCCATGCTGAAGCGTCTGGACGAAAGGGGATTCATTCGTCGCATTCCCGGCAAGGCTCGTGCGATCGAACTTACCATTGCTCCGGAATTGATCCCGCCGCTCGAACAACTATTCACCTAGCCAGTGACTGACTCTGGGGTGTTCCGTATGGTGCTATCGATGCGAATCAGGACGATGCCGTTTCTGTTCCGCGTGAATTCCTTCTTTGGACGCCTGTCCCCCAACGAGCTTGCCTCGTTGGAGACAAAAGATTCGTGAGTTAGAAGCGGACGTGAAAGAGCCCGAGACCCCAACGGGCTCGCCCCGTTCGGTGAATTAGATTTGGCGTCCGCGTCGATCACGCCGTGACAGCGTCGCTTTGCAGAAACTGATTCACCCACGAGGCGAGCTCGTGGGGGTCTTGGTATTCGAGCGGCATGCTACTAACCGGCTAATCTTGGGTTCCAACGGGACAAGCCCGTTGGGGACCAAGGAACAAATCTAGCATCACTCGAGAGGCCCGATTTCGTCACGGATCACCAGATTCAGAATACCCCAGAGACCAACTCTGTCATCATCGGAACGTCAGTCGGGATACGCCTGACCGCCTTGGCGCGGGCTCACAGCAATTCCTGAATCGGCTTGCCGCTGCCGACGATGCTGACGGGGCGGCCGCTGGCGTCTTCGTAGTGCGTGTCGAGCGGAATGCCGAGTGTGTGATAGATCGTGGCCAGCAGATCCAGCGGCGTGACGAGTCGCTCCTGAACTCCGCCGCCCCACTTCTCGCTGGCACCAACGACGCGACCGCCTTGAATACCGCCGCCGGTAAGCAGCACGCTGAAGCAATCCGACCAGTGATCGCGGCCGGCGTGGCCGTTCATTCGCGGCGTGCGACCGAACTCGCCGACGCAGTACACGATCACGTCGTCCAGCATCCCGCGCGTCGACAGGTCTTCGACCAGCGTCGCAATCGCTCGATCCAACGGAGGCAGATGTTCCTCCAATCCCTTGGCAATGTCGTTGTGATGGTCCCAGTTTCCCGTGTTGATGTTCACACACCGCGCCCCCGCTTCGACCAGCCGCCGAGCAAGCAAAGCGCTCTGCCCATACCGGTGCCGGCCGTACTGATCGCGGAGCTTGGAGTCTTCCACGCTTAGATCAAACGCCGCTCGCATTCGATCGCCCGCGACCATTTCCAACGCCTGGCTTTTGAACGTGTCGAGCCCCTCCATGACGCCGCTGTCGTCGATGTCGCGGCGGAGCGTGTCGAACGTCTTGAGCAACGCGCGGCGCGACTCGACGCTACGCGCCGTTAGCCCGCCCGGCAGCGACAAGTTCGGCACCTTGAAGTCCGCGGCGTTCGGATCGGCTCCCACTTCGAACGGATTGAACGCTTTGCCGAGATAGACCGCGCCCTGATACCCAAACGCTTCCGACTTCGGGATCGACACGTAAGCCGGCATCGGCGGCTGACGCGACCCCAGCGAACGCGCAATGACCGACCCCAACGACGGCTTTTGCGCTGCATTGCGGGCCAAGGTCGGCCCGAAGTAACCGGTTTGCATCCAGTGAGCCGACGGAGCGTGAATGCCATTCTCGTGATGCACCGACCGCACGACCGACAGCCGGTCCATCACCTTCGCTTGCTGCGGCAGCCGTTCGCTCAGCACGACGCCGGGCACCGCGGTGCCGATCGGCGAGTACATGCCTCGATACTCGGCCGGCGCGTCGGGCTTCACGTCGTAGGTGTCCTGCTGACTGACTCCGCCATCCGTCCAGAAAACGATTAGCGACTTGTTGCGCGCCGGGCGTCCCGCGTCTGCCGCTTGCGATTCCAGCCGCAACAGATCGGCCAGCCCCAGGCCCAGCAGCGGGGCACCGATTTGCAGAAAGTTCCGCCGCGTGACGCCAGAGCAGTTCTGGAATGAGTGGCCGTCGATTCGCAACATGATTTTGGCTCCGGGGGGGCGAGGGTCCGGGAGGGCGAGGCTCCTGCCAAGCCGTGCTCCGAGGTAATTATGATTGCGGCTCGGCAGG
>JAQBZB010000020.1 GCA_027622275.1 Planctomycetota bacterium
GACTCAGAGCAGGAGCCGTATGAGGGAATACTTCACGTCCGGATCTATGCGGGGGGCCGCCGGCAACGGCGGTCCCTACCGCGTTCGCGTAGCGGCTGATTTATGCAGTTCCGGCGATTTTCGCGCCGATGCCGAAACTGCGGAGCTTGTTCCGGCCTACTTCGCTCAGTTTCCCGCTCCGGGTTGCGGTGGATAGAGGTGATCGAACAGCTGCTTCCGCTCGAAAGGACCGAGTTGATCGAAGGGCGGATAGCGACCATCGAGCAGTTGCTGTTGACCACTGTATCCAGGCTGCAACGGGTTCGGGCCCGTAATGCCGGGTTGCTGCATGCCGCCTTGTCCGGGCGGCAGGAGCCCGCCTCCCGGAAATCCACTACCAGGGAAGCCGCCGCCGTAGCCCGTTCCAAATCCTTGCGGGAAGCGTCCGAAGGGGACGCCGCCGAACAACTGCGGCCCCCACGCGTCGTAGGGAACGGAATAAGGTCGATACGGGAATTGCCACTCGCCGTAAGGCTGTACCGGTGCGCCCCATTGTTCCGTCGTGTGATAATGATCGGCGCTGGTGCCGACTTGCAGGCTGCTCCGCGTGTTGCGATAGCCGCTCCGGACAAAGCTCGATTGCGGGTAGGTATAGAACGGACCGATGGGCGAATACTGCGTGACGCGTTCGCCGGAGTTTGGATCATGCGTGTAGTACGAGGGTTCGGTGATCCAGTCGCCAGCCGAAGCACTTTGGCAACAGCCAAGCAATAGCGACGCAAGTAGCACGGCAAACAGCTTGTTCATGGCGAGAGCCTCGGTTATTTCTCTCACCGCGAGATCAGGACGTGTCACGGAAAGTGAAACGGTCGCGGTGAAGAGCGGGTTGATGAAGAAAATCATCATGGCTCTAGCGTAGAAGCAAACACGATGCCAGCGTGAAAACCAAATGCCGATGAGTGCAGCATCTAACTTTATGGCAATGACTTACGGCATCACCAAAGTTACGCCGTCAGCAGCCCGGCCGTACTGCTTACTGCTCACGTGTTGCGAATTGTCAACATCATACGTGGCCGTTCGCTCCGCGAACGAACATGCTTTCGCGGAGCGAAAGTCCACGTACTGCTTCCTACTGCTGCGGTCGTTCGACCATCAACTGACCCTGCTCGGGATCGTAGACGTACGTTTGGCCTGCTGGAAGCTCGGGCAATGAAAGATTGTTCGCCTTGATGATCTTTTCCATGAACTCTTCGTGAGTCTTCGGGTAGTAGCCGTTGGTCCCTCGATAGATTTCCAACGCTGGCTTGATCTGCAAATCAAAGACAGCCTTCTGTTCGAACTTGAACAGCTGCTTCACCGGTTCGACGACCATGCCGGTCTCATTCTTCAAGCTCTGGCCTTTCTTGCCAACTCCCGCTGTCGCGGCCACGCGTTCCATCGGCGGGGCTGGTGCGTCGGTGGATGGTGCCGGAGTACCGGATGGTGCTGGGCTGTTTGAAGAAGTTGGCGGCGGCGGAATGCAGCCTGTCAGCAAAGTCACGAACACGACGGATGTGAAAGCTCGATATTGCATGTTCAACGTCCTTATACCGGAAGTGTAAGCTTCCAATCCTGCATCTCGGCCAGGACCGGATGTTTTGTCATGTCGTATTGTAGCGGAGTCAGCGTCACGAATCCTCTGGCGAGTGCCGTGAGATCGGTTTCATGCTCGCCGGGCGGAGGCGGCGGCTCGTTGGTTGCCCAGTAGTACGGACGCCCTTTGGGGTCTTCGCGCTTGATATAGTGCTCGCCGTAGCGTTCGACGCCCATCGGGACGACGCGCAGCCCTTGCGGGCTGCCGATTGCTGACGTCGGAATGTTCATGTTGTAAAGCTGCGGCTGGTCGTTCTTCGCGGCGAGAATCTGTTCGATGACGCCACGAGCCATACGAGCCGCCTTCTCGAACTGAGCATGCTCGTCGAACTCCAGTGAAACGGCAATGCTCGTGATCCCGAAGAAAGCTCCTTCGATCGCGGCGGCGACGGTGCCGGAATACAGCACGTTGATCCCAGCATTCAATCCGCCATTGATGCCGCTGATAATGACGTCAGGCCGCTGCGGACAATGCTCGAAGATTCCCAACTTCACGCAATCGGCTGGACTTCCCTCGACGGCCCACCCACGTCTGCGATCGCCATCGTAGACTTCTTTGCAGATCAGCGGGCTCAGAAACGTAATCGAGTGTCCGACGCCGCTTTGTTCGGTCGCAGGTGCCACCACGCAAACGTCGCCGAGCGACCGCAGTTCGCGTTCCATCGCAGCCAAGCCGGGAGCGTAGATGCCATCATCGTTGGTTAACAGAATTTGCACGGGAGCCGCGTCTTCCTTTCGCTGCTGCTGTCGTTCCATCATTGAACGCATTCCGCGTCATGATAGCCCTCGACGGACGTTCGGACAACGAGCTAGGATTCGGGCAAACGGTTGAAGCTGCCGAAGTAGGTCACGCTCGCCGAGCGTGACCTTGCCGCATCTGCAAACAACGCGGTGTCTGAGAGGTCACTTCCGGCGGAAGTGACCTACTACGAGAGCGACGGAGCCGCAATGGGAAAGAGCAATTCGATCGCGCGCAAACAACCCTTCCGGTCTTGTTGCCAGCGCGAGTAGGGCAGCGGGAACAGCGGGAAGCTGGCTCGTTGCAAGATGCGATAACGTTCCAGATCTAGCACGCGACCGTACTGGCCTGGATAGCCGATCAAGTCGATCCCGAGCGTCTTACCCGCACGGCCAACGACCAAGTCGATGTGCTGGCCGGCCAGTTCATACTCGGGCCACGTTTGGAATTTCCGGTCGCTTAGCTCGCCCCGAACTTCTTGCATGAAGCGATCGCCCACGACATGCGTCTCTGGTCTGGGTGATGCCGGCGCCCGGCTGATCGAGTCGAGATACTGTCGGAGCAGTGACTTTGCTGGGAGTTGCACGATGGGTATCGAATGGAAGACGTATTGCAGATGGCGAGCGCGTGTGATCGCGACGTTCAACAAGTTTGGACGTTCCATGAATCGCAAGGACGCCGAGTGCGAGTCGGCATCGATGGCCAGCGACAAGAACATGACATCACGTTCGTCACCTTGAAACGCATGCGCCGTACCCACTCGCAATTGATGACGTTCGAACGCCGCCAACGGCAATTGCCGTTCGAGCTGTTTGGCGATCAAGTCCACCTGATCGCGGAACGGCGACAGCACGCCAATCGTTTGACATGCCTGAGGCGCAAGGGCCGCTTGCGAATCGACGAGCTGAACCAACGCCTCGACGACTGCTGTTGCCTCCACTTCGTTCGCGCCGCCGGACTTGCGGCCATCGGGCACGAAGATGGGGACGACGCAGCGGGCCGCTTCCGTCTCGGGCGAGAGCCGCATCACCGATAGCGAGTTTCCGTAGAACTGTTCGTTGCTGAAGCGAATGATCTGCGGCAGGCTGCGAAAGTGTTCGTTTAGGAAATGCACGTGATCCTGCGAAGTGATGCTTTCGTTGAGCAGGTCGAGAATGCTCTTGTCGCGGTAATGGAATTGCTGCCGTCGCGATTCGTTCAGTCCACAGTCTTCGCCAATGCGGCGCAATCGCTCGTTCGACAGAAACGAAATGTGACGCAATTGCTGTGGATCGCCCACGACGACGGCCCGCTTGGCCCGCTGAAAGATCGGCAGACAACTGGCCATGTCACACTGTGTCGCCTCGTCGATGATGGCGACGTCAAACAGCTCCGTCCGCAGCGAAATGATGCCGGATACGTCCGGGATCGCCGTCAGCCAAATCGGAAACGCGCCGAAGAGAACTCGCGGATCGACCTCCGTAAACAGTTCCTGCTGCCGCGTGCTGCTTCGCGTTCGCAACGACTTCAGGAATGCGGTCAGATCGCGACGATGTGTCTTGAGGCTCTCGACGATACGACGATCGATCCCTTCCTTGAGAAGTTCGCGAGTCAGCTTGTCGGACGCGACGAGCGAGCCTTGATACTGTTGAATTCGTTCCCAGATTGCCGCCTGTTTGCGAAGGTGGCTCTCAAGCCAATACCGCTTCCAGTGGTTTAGCATGCGGGGGACGAAACTCTCTGTCGCAGTTGCCGCCAGTTCACCCCATCGTCGCTCGTCATTCAGGTGTCGTCTAATCGCGGACTCTAGTTTTTCGATCTGCTTCTCAATGGCGTCCAATTCGCGGGCCGGGCGTCGTGAGATTCGCCACGGCGCTGGGACGTCCAAGTGAATCTGTTTTCGAATCCCTTGCAGAATCTGTTCGAGAAACTCTTTCAAGGCGGGTTGGTTCTGGCCTTGTCCGCCGCGAATCACACATTGATTAGGCCCCAGGAGCTTGTCGATCATGTTACCGATCACGTCGACAGCCTGCTGCGTGCGACAGGCGATCAGTACCGATTCGCCGCGGCTCAGATGATCGATCGCCGTCGCCGCAATCGTATACGACTTGCCGGTTCCCGGCGGTCCCACAACCAGCGACAGCGGTGCCACGGCGGCGGAGCGAAGGACTTGCTGTTGGCGGAGGCTCAGGACGGCGGGTACACGATGCTTCCTTGGAGCGGAACGTCGAATCGCCGTCGCGTCGACTCCTTCAATCGCGACTTTCAAGGGAGCCGAGAGGCTTTGGCCGTCCGCCAATTCGCCGAGTTCAAACAACACGCCGCGGGTCTCCGGCGAGTTTGGAACGAGCCCGACGGCACAAGCCGGCAGACAAGCAAATCGATCGGGGCTTGCTTCACCTTCCCGGACGGCTTGCCGCACCTGTTTCTCCTGTTGCAACCGCGGGTACTCAGCGAGTGCCCAAGCATCCAACTTGGGAACGGAATCGTGAAGCAGCGCAATCAACAATTGCACGTCGCTCTTCTTGAACGGTGCCTGCGGCAATTCGTTGAGCAGATCGTCGAGGTCCACATCGGCGCTGTCATCCCGCGCGAGAATGGCACTGAGGATCGGTGTGTTCACACGTTGTCCGCTCAAGTCAACTTCGACGAAAGCCGCCTGTTCCTCGATGATCAACGTGGCCGGATAGAACAGCAGCGGGGCGCACAATGTCCGCGACCTTGTTCCACCTTCCGCCAACCGCCCGACGATCGGAAACACACAATAGAGCAGCGCCTTCTCGCGCTGCTGGAGGTGAGCTTCCTTCTGGGCCACGATGGCCTGCTCCCGGTCCAGCGGCACGCGCGACAGCATTTCGCACAGCAGATGCTCTTCGCCATCGAAAAAGGTCAAATGCCGAACGGTCTTCTTGAGCAGATTCGACACCGCCATCTCGCGGTTGTCCGCTTCGTAGCAAGAGCGCAGGAATCGAATCGTCTCGCTCGCGGTTGTTGCTTGACCTGACGCAGAGGAATTCGGCATCTGGAGCTGATCCGATGAATCGCTGACTGGCGGCGCGAAGGAGTTGCACATTGTCAACTCTCGGGCGACCAGAGGCAAGGACAGCAATGAGTAGCATGGCCTCGTAGGCCGTGTGTTCGCATTCGTTTCAAAGCCGACACGGCCTACGAGGCCATGCTACTTCCTGCGCGGCATCCGACAAAGGCACTGCGCGCACCGTACTATTCGGCCTGCTACTCGATTCCTATAATGCGAGGTTTCAAATTTCGCGACACACGTCATGGTTGGCGATTCGTGGTGAATCCAGGAAGTGCAGGAGAGCGATGAGTACGGCAGCGGCTTCCCGCGACGCCGGACCCGTGAGTGTGGCGGACGAGCGGGTTCTGGTTCTCGATTTTGGTTCGCAATACGCTCAATTGATTGCGAGACGCGTGCGCGAACAGAACGTCTACTGCGAGATCGTCCGACATGACATCACCGCCGGGCAGATCCAAAAGCATGCCCCGCGCGGATTGATCCTGTCCGGCGGACCCTCCAGCGTGTACGAGGACGGCGCTCCGCAGTGCGATCCAGGCATTTTCGACATGGGGATCCCGGTGCTCGGGATCTGCTACGGGATGCAGTTGGCTTGTAAGGCTTTGGGCGGCCAGGTCGAGAACACACCGTCGCGCGAGTACGGTCGAGCCCGCGTCGAAGTGACGTCACATTCCGATCTCTTTGCGGGGATGCCCGACGCCACGGACGTGTGGATGAGTCACGGCGATCAGGTCGCCCAAGTGTCCGACGACTTCATGCCATTGGCCAAGACGAGCACCTGTCCCATTGCGGCGGTGAAGCACGCCTCGCTTCCCGTCTATGGCATCCAGTTTCATCCCGAAGTGACTCATACTCCGCTTGGCGGAACGCTGCTGCATAACTTTTTGATTTCGATTTGCGGCTGCAATGGAACGTGGCACCTGGGAGATTTCGCCCGCGAGACGATCGAGGCGATCCGCGAACGCATTGGTGATGCGCGAGTCATCTGCGGCTTATCGGGCGGAGTTGATTCGGCAGTCACCGCCGCGCTGCTTTACAAGGCCATCGGTTCGCAACTTTCCTGCATACTGGTCGACAATGGCTTGCTTCGAAAGGACGAGCAAGCGGCGGTGATCTCCGAGTTCACGAACCACTTCAAGGCGGACCTGCGTGTCGTCGAAGGTGAACAGAGATTCCTAACCACGCTGGCCGGCATTACCGAACCACAGGAGAAACGCCGCCGGATTGGACATGCCTTTATCGAGTGCTTCAAGGAAGAGGCGGCGAAGATCGAAGACGCAAGGTATCTCGCCCAGGGGACGCTCTATCCAGATGTCATCGAGAGCGGCGCGGCACAGGATGGGCCGGCGGCGACGATCAAACTGCATCACAACGTCGGCGGCTTGCCCGACGAACTTGGCTTTGAGTTGGTGGAACCGCTACGCGATTTGTTCAAGGACGAAGTTCGTAAGCTGGGCCTCGAACTAGGCTTGCCTCCCGATCTCGTTTGGCGTCATCCGTTCCCTGGTCCCGGCTTGGCCGTTCGCTGTCTCGGCGACATCACGCGCGAGAAGCTCGACGTGCTTCGCGAAGCGGATGCCATCGTCGTCAGCGAAATCAAGGCGGCGGGACTTTACCGTCAGACGTCACAAGCCTTTGCCGTCTTGTTGCCGGTGCAGAGTGTCGGCGTGATGGGAGACGCCCGGACCTACGAGAACACCATCGTCGTTCGCTCGGTCGACACCGACGACTTTATGACCGCCGATTGGTCGCACTTGCCCTACGAGTTGTTGGCCCGCATCTCGACCCGGATCATCAACGAGGTGAAGGGAGTGAATCGCGTTTGCTACGACATCAGTTCGAAGCCGCCGGCCACGATCGAGTGGGAGTGAGAATTAAAAAAGCCCGGTCGTGGTGGGCGACCGAGCTTTCGACGTGTGGGGGAGCCCGAGTTGGTCGAGTTGGCGGGGCGAGCTGGCTAAGAATGCTCGTAACCTTCGCAGACTCGGGCTGAGGATGTCTCACCAGCGCGTTGGCTGGTACAAGAGGGATCGGCCAGGAGTGATCGTTGGAAACACGATTTTCAAAACTGCCGATATAGGCGGCAGAACTCGCAAGATCGTCACGGTCGGCAAAGCTTGCCAGGCTGGCGTTCGTAACTCGCTCCACGCGTCACTCGAAGCGTTTAGACTTCCGAAGTTTCCGAAACTTCGGAAGTCTCCAATCCGAGCCAGCGCATAAAAAAAGCATGGTCGGGACGATTCGACCATGCTTCAGAGAAGAACAGGATTGGAGTTTTTTGATTGCTGACGCGAAAAGGAATCCCCCCAGACACCTCCCCACTTCCAACTGCCTGTCACGTACTACAATTGATCGGTTCGCTACATGACGGACCATCAAGATATTCAGAGTTTCAAACAAAGTTTTCGCAATCGGAATAGCTTAACACGATGAGTCGCCAATACATTTACACGATCGAACGCCTGACCAAAAAACACGGGCAGCGGGAAGTCCTCAAAGAGATCTGGCTTGCTTTCTATCCGGGAGCCAAGATCGGCGTCCTCGGGCGTAACGGAGCTGGCAAGAGCACGCTGCTGCGGATCATGGCGGGGATGGACAAGGATTTTGAAGGCGAAGCTCGTCTGACCCAGGGCTTTACCGTCGGCTATCTCTCGCAAGAGCCGGTCCTCAACCCGGAGAAGGACGTCTGGGGGAACGTCGAGGAAGCGGTCGCCCCGCGACGCAAGATGCTCGACCGCTACAACGAAATCAGCGGCTTGCTCGGCGAGCCGATGGATGACAACAAGATGCAGAAGCTGTGCGACGAGATGGCGCGGCTGCAGGATCAGATCGAGGCCACGAAGACCTGGGAACTCGACCGCGAGATCGAGATCGCCTTCGACATCATGAACCTGCCGGATCGCGATGCCGATGTAACGACTCTGTCGGGCGGCGAGCGGCGGCGCGTGGCGCTGTGCAAGCTGTTGCTCGAACGGCCCGACTTGCTGCTGCTAGACGAACCGACAAACCACTTGGATGCCGAAGCCGTCTTGTGGCTCGAACGCCACTTGGGCGAATACGAAGGAACGGTGGTCGCGGTGACTCACGATCGCTACTTCCTGGACAACGTCGCGCAGTGGATCTTGGAACTCGATCGCGGCAGGGGTATTCCCTACGAAGGCAATTACTCGTCGTGGTTGGAACAGAAGCAAGAACGGCTGCGCCACGAAGAACGCAAATCGGACGCGCGGGAGAAGACGCTCGCGCGGGAACTGGAATGGATTCGCATGTCGCCCAAGGCGCGGCAAGCCAAGAGCAAGGCGCGCATCAGCGCCTACGAACAGATGGCGGCCGAGCGGTTCGAGGATCGCACGGATGAAGTCGAGCTGCAGATTCCGCCCGGCAAGCATCTCGGCGGCCTCGTCATTCAAGCCAAGGATTTGACCAAAGGATACGGTGACAAGGTCTTGATGGAGAGCTTGAATTTTAGCTTGCCTCCCGGCGGGATCGTCGGCGTGATCGGTCCCAACGGTGCCGGCAAGACGACCCTGTTCCGCATGCTCATCGGCCAGGAACAGCCCGATTCCGGCACGCTCAAAGTCGGCGAAACGGTGGAACTCGGCTACGTCGACCAGAACCGCGATGCTCTCGACCCGGACAAGACCGTCTATCAAGAGATCTCCGGCGGCTATGACAATCTCGACATGGGCGGGCGGACGATCAACTCGCGAGCTTACGTCTCGCGCTTCAATTTCCGCGGCACCGATCAGGAGAAGAAGGTCGGCATTTTATCCGGCGGCGAGCGCAATCGAGTTCACCTAGCCTCTCTCTTGCGCCGCGGTTCCAACGTCTTGCTCTTGGACGAGCCGACCAACGACCTCGACGTCGATACGCTGCGAGCGTTGGAAGAAGCGATTGTGAACTACGTCGGCTGTGTCGTCGTGATCACCCACGATCGCTGGTTCCTCGACCGCCTGGCGACGCACATTCTGGCGTTCGAAGGCGACGGCTACGTGCATTGGTGCGAAGGCAACTTCCAGACCTACGAAGACCAGCGCCGCGAGCGGCTTGGCATCAAAGACGACGAGCCACAGCGGTTCCGATATAAGAAGCTTCAGCGTTGAAGCAATCGCTCGCATCGGCTTGACCATCGACGGCTGATGTATTACTACTGGCGAAGGACGCGGCGTCTGAGTGGGCGTTGCGACTCGGTTTGGTTAATCAGGAGAGGAAAGTCAACGTGACGGTATTACATAGCGGAACGACAAAGAAGTACTCAGAGAAATGGGACAAAATATTTGCTGACGGGAAAGCGAAAAAGAAGGTAACCGCCAGCAAGAAGAAAGCAGCTCCCAAAAAGTCGGCGAAGAAAAAAGCCAAGAAGAAGGCTTAAGCGCCGGCCGGCGCTGACAAATCACATCACCTCTCACTTTGCGAAGGAGACATGCAGATGAAGATTCACCTTCGTTACTGCTCTGCTTGAAATTACGAACCCAAGGCCGTCAGTCTGACGTCCAAAGTTTTGTCGCAGTACAAGCAGAAGATTCAAAGCCTCGAGTTGGAGCCGTCCAAGGGCGGTTGCTTCGAATTAACGGTCGGCGGCGAGCTGATCTACTCGAAGCTTGCCACCGGCGAATTCCCCGACGAAGACACGATGGTCGCCGAAGTCGGCAAGCGTCTCGAGTAGGCGGAACAAGGCTTTGCGCAGCTCCGGCACTCCAGAAAAACTTGCCGGAATTGCGCAAAGCCTTGTTCCGGCCTACACTCGGCACAGCGCTCACTCGCCGATGCAGTAAAGATGTCCGAACGTGCGGATGAAGATTTGTCCACCCGAGACCGCGGGCGTCGAGTTACTTGGCTCGCCTAACCGGTTCGACGCGAGACCTTCGTACTTGTCGAGGTTCGGCTTGAAGACTTGCGTCGTGCCATCTTGATTCGTCAGGTAACACCGCTCGGCAGCGTACACGATCGATCCCCAACTGCTCCCCGATCGCTCGGTCCAAACAACCTTCCCCGTTTTCGGGTCGAGGCATTCAAGCGTCCCTGGGGAGCCGGCGTTCGGGCGATAGATGTGGCCGTCGAGAAACACACCCGAGCCGATGCTTTGCGGATTCGATTCGTTGCGCCACAGTCGGTTCGAGTCAGTGATGTTGCCGTGGCCGCCAAGCCGCACGCCGAGACCAGGGCCTCCGAATCCGCCAATCGCAACCAAGGTCTCGTCGCCCAGAATCGGCGACGAATACGAAAGGTCGCCTTTCGGCCCGCGTATTCCATCGCACGTCCAAATCACTCCGCCGTCTTTCGGATCGAACGCGATGACGCGCGTCGGCATCGTGCAAATCACCTGGTCCGCGCCTTCCACGTTCGCAATGATCGGCGTACACCACGAACCTTTGTACTTGCCGTCCTCGCGCTCGCTGCCGTTTTTGCCTTGCTGCGGTTCGTCGACTTCCCAGATCGTCTTGCCGGTCTGCAAGTCAAACGCCGCGACGAAATTGCGTTCGCCGGGGCCGCTGTGCAGGATGACACGATCTTTATAGATCACCGGCGACGTGCCGTAGCCCCAAATATGCTCGAACTCGCCGAGGTCTCGCGACCACAACTTGTTGCCTGCGAAGTCGAGGCACACCAGGCCCGCCGAGGCGTGCCACACAACGACGACTTCGCCGTTCGCCGCTGGCGTCGAGCCGCAATACGGATTCGTCTGGTGCGTCGGCATCTTCTTGGCAAAGTCGACCGTATGCTTCCAAAGCTCTTTGCCGTCCTGGCGATCAAAGCAAAGCAGCGACCGCTGGTGCCCTTCGTCGTCTTGCGCCGACGTCACGAAGACGCGTCCGTTCGAGACAATCGGACTGCCATTCGCGGGGCGGGGCAGGGCGGCCTTCCACTTGATATTCTGATCAGGGCTCCAAGTTAGCGGTGCGGAAGTTTCCTTCGAGATGCCGTTACCGTCGGGTCCGCGGAATCCGGGCCAGTCTTCGCCGGAGGCTTGACCGACGACGAGAGTGGCCAGAGCGATACAAAACGCGATACGTGAGTTCCAGTTCATCGTCAATCTCCATAACACCGTGTAGGCTTGGTTCACTTTACTTCGCCAGGGACAATAATTGCGAGACAACTTCATCGACGGGCGTCACGTCGCCGATGTCGATGTCGATGTCCAGTAAGTTCACTTCATGCATGATCTCGCATCGTTCGCCGACGGCTTCGCGCGGCACGATCACGCCGAAACTGTCGATCGCGTCGCGGCATGTCGCATAGACGCAGTGGCTGGTGCTCACACCCGTGACGATCAAGGTATCGACTCGCAGCGACGCGAGCATCTCGTGCAAGTTCGTTCCCTTGAACGCCGACGCGTAGCGCTTGCGAAGCAGTTTTTCTGTTGGGCGTCGTTCCAGACGGGGATCGAGCTCGAACAAGTCACCAGGGTCATTCGGGACTTGCCACTTGAGCTTCTTGTTCTGAGGGCTAGGCGGATCGGCCGGATCGTGAGCGAAGCTCGTAAAGAAGATCGGAATCCCGGCCTTGCGCGACGCTGCAAGGACGCGGCAGGTCTGCTCAACCACGCTGTTCAGGTTCGCACCGATATGAACACTCGTATCGAGCCAATACTTGGCCAGATCGATCACAATCAACGCGGGCCGTTCGCCAAAACCGACGCGTTCTCCCCAACCTCGCTCAAGGTACTTGCCACGCAAATCCTGCAGGTGTTCGAGCAACGGCGCTCGAAGCGAATCAGGCAGCCGCAAGTCGTCCGAGCCAAATGCTAAGCGTTCCGCCATCGGTCAGCCTCGTTCAAGCCTGTGAATGGATAGTCCCAGCGAGCCTCAACATATCAGAGTCAATTGATGAATCGCAAGCTGCCGTCTGATACAATCCGGCGAGTGTGGATTGTTGGTTAACTCCAGCCGTGAGGAGATCGTCATGCCGCGATCGTTGCAGTCAGTCTCGCCGTTTTCCCGTCTGTTTGTTGTGGTTGTGGCTGTCGCTTGGCTGACTTGCGAGTCGTCATTCGCACAGATTAGTAGCAGATCGGCGAAGTCTCCGTTCGTGGTGAAGGAGGCTGGCGTGATGCGCGGCATCGTTGCCCTCTTGGGAGCAGACTGGAGTCTTGCGGTTGATCTCAAATACTGTACGGAACTATTGATTTATGTCCGCGAACCAAGCACCGACGCAGTCGATGCATTTCGCGAGAAACTGGAAGAGTTGGACATTGGAATCGATCGGATCGTCGTCGAGCAGGGGCCGGTAGAACGGCTCCCGTTCGCCGATAACACGGTCGACATTGTAATTGCGTCGAAGTCGGATCAGTCTGTGTTAGCGAAGCTGTCCGCGAAGGAGGTGATGCGCGTGCTGCGTCCGGAAGGGACGGCGTTACTTACACCTGCCAATGCGAGTGACTCAGACACGCTCGACTTCGCGACTCTCTCCGAGCAAGTTCGGGCCGCGGGCGGTGTCTCGCTTAAGCAAGTCGAAGGTCCGTCGCAACAGTGGCTCGTCGCGAAGAAGCCGCCCATGCCTGGCGCGGACGATTGGACGCATTGGGAACACGGCGCGGACAACAATCCCGTCTCCAGCGACTCGGCGATCAAAGCGCCTTACATGACACAGTTCATGGCCCATCCGATGTACATCGGCATGCCTTCCATTACGACCGCAGCCGGCGGACGCACCTTCCTCGCCATCGGGCATATCTCGCATCATCCGCGCGAATGGGACACGCTCTACAAGCTGATCGCGCGAAACGGCTATAACGGCACCGTCTTGTGGAAACGTGACTTGCCGGAAGGCTACTGGGTGCATCGCTCGGCTTTCATCGCCACCAAGGACACGTTCTTCATGCTGGACGGCGACGGATGTCTGTTGCTCGATCCGGAGACCGGTGTCGAGCGAGAACGTCTTTCGCTGCCTGATGTCAATGGTGAGTGGAAATGGATGGTACTGAAAGACAACGTCCTGTACGTCATGTCCGGCAAGTGGGAGCAGGGAACGGTTAGGATCAAGGGCGATCGTGAAGTCGGCGGATGGAGTTGGGCGGATCTCAGTCCCGAATACTACGGCGAGTATTCATTTGGCTTCGGCGATACGATCGTGGCTTTCGACTTGTCCGCGCGGAAGACACTTTGGACGCATCAGGAAGAAACGCCGATCGACTCGCGTGCGATGGCCATTCGAGACGGCAAGGTGTATTTGTTCTGCCCCGAATGGCACATCCGTGCTTTGTCGGAGGAAACCGGCGAGGTGCTTTGGACGAATGCGGACACCGGGATTCGCGATCTGATCTCGGAGCCGGGCAAGGGACTGACGTCGACACCCGGCTTTAAGTCGATGTGCCTAGCGGTTGCCACGTCCGACGCCTTGATCATTCAAGGGCAAACGCGAATGAACGTCGTCGGCATCTCGACCAAGGACGGCAGTTTGCTCTGGACGAAACGCAAGATCACGAATAATCCGAATCCGATCTTTGTCAACGGAGAAGTCGTGCTGGGCGTCGGTCCGCGTGGTGCGCACGTGGTCATTGATCCAGTCAGCGGTGACGTCAAGGAGCAACTTGCTTTCTTCAAGCAAGCCTGCACGCGCCTGACCGCTTGCGAGGATTCGTTCTTCTGCCGAGGCGAGGGGACCATGCGATACGACCGTGCGACGAAGAAGGTCATGATCGATGGCGCGGCGCGACCGGCGTGCAATGACGGCGCTCTGCCCGCGAACGGGATGCTTTACATTGGCCCGTGGCAGTGCGACTGCAACCTGTCGTTGATCGGCAGCATCGCCAAGTGTTCCGCCGGCGATTTCCGTTTCGATCATGTCGCAACGAACGAAGACCGCTTGCAGCAGTACGTTGCGGCCGGCGAAGCGATCGCGCCGCTCGATGTGAGCGATGCCGATTGGCCCACGTTGCGCGGCGATCTCCAACGCACCAGCAGTTCGCCGCTGGCCATCGCCGGGCGAGTCACGCCTAGCTGGCAAGTTGCGTCGGCTTCAGAAGACACTGTCGCACCGCCCGTTGCGGCCGGCGATTTCGTTTTTGTGGCGGGAACGGATGGCAACGTTCGAGCTTATGGGTCACACGACGGCAAAGAGCGTTGGACGTTTGCAACTGCCGCGCCCATCAAGAGTTCGCCGACAGTTTGGAACGGGCGGCTCTACGTCGGTTCCGGCGACGGATATGCGTATTGTCTGGAAGCGGCGACGGGACGACCGCGATGGCGATTCCGCGCGGCTCCCGTGGAACGTCACATCATGGTGTACGGAAATCTTTCCTCGACCTGGCCCGTCAACTCGGGAGTCACAATCAACGATGGCGTCGCCTACTTCGCGGCGGGCATCATCGATTCCGACGGCACGTACGTTTATGCCGTTGATGCGACGACCGGCGAATTGAAATGGCAGAACAACTCGGCCGGGCATCTCTCGCCCGAGCTGCGCAAGGGCGTCAGTGTGCAAGGCAACATGACGGTGATGGGAGATCAGTTGTTGCTGGCGGGCGGCAACCAAGTGTCGCCGGCGATCTTTGATATCAGTACCGGCGAACTTCGCGCGAAATCGTTCGCACAAGGGCAACCGAAATCCAACAGCGGGCAATTCGTCGGAGCGTTCCTGGACAAGTCCGCGATCGTCGGTGGCCGAATTCTCTACTCGGCGGCAGACAACGTCGCGACGAAAGGGAACTTCGTCGCCTTCTCCGACAAAGGAGCGTTCGCCTTGAACTACGGCGGCATTCCACCGGCCTGGAACGACGAGACCATCGCGCTGGTTAACTTCAAGTTTGGCAAGATCGCATGCTTCGACACATCACAAGTTGTCGCCGGAATGACCGCTGGTTCGCCACCGAACAGTGACGCGCGCCGCTGGGTGAACCTGACCGACGAGATGCGCGAGGCTGGCAAAACACGCTGGGAGTCGGATCTTGGCGAAGGGAATAAGTTCGAAGCGGTCGCCATCGCCGTTTGTCCCGACGCGATCCTGGCCGTCGTGAAGCAGCAGCTGAAATTCCGTGCTCGACCGCAATGGAATTTGGCGGCATTGAATGTTAAGACCGGTAAACCGCTTTGGCAGCAAGAGTTGCAGGGCGAACCATTGCCTGGAGGATTGCTCGTGGATCGGCACGGACAGATCGTGGTCACGATGCTCGATGGCAGCCTGCGGTCCTTCAGCACGGCCGAGTGACAGATTCCACGTGACGGGCAACCAACAATTCGGCAATCCCGCCGAATAGTGACAGGCGACACACACGTCTGGTGAGAGGGGAGAGTTATGCACACACTTGTTCTGTTGACACTATCGCTAGCCGCGACAACTCAAATTCCGGATGGATCGTTACTCGTCCTCGAGCACAGCAACAAACCGGTTGCGAAAGCGACGGGATCAAACATTACACACGTGGCGATCATCTTCCATCATGGCGACAGCGAGTGGGTCTACGAAGCAACTCCAGCGAAGGCTCGGCGTGTGGCGCTGGCGGAGTACCGGCGCGAGCTTGGCGAACTCAATCGCAACCGGCGCCAGCCAACTAGCGTCTCGGTTCTGAAACCCAAGTACCCGTACAGCGAAATGCAGATCGAGAAGATGCGGGCAAAGGCTGCCTCCCAAATTGGACGTCGCTATTCGGTCAAGGGCTATGTCCTTGGCAAGGAGACGGACGGCATCCACTGCGCCCACTTCGCGGCCGCGGCGCTTGAGGCCAGTGGCCGATTCCAGTTCGACCAAGCTTATGCGATCAGCCCCGGTGAGTTGATCGCGAAGATCAGCCCGTTGCATAAGCCGCCTGTCCGACTAACGGTCGAGGTGGACGAGTCCGACGAATCGTGGTGCGAGCGAAGCTGGACCGCTTGGTTCAACTATGGAGCGTGGTGCCGCTGGGCGTGCTACGAAACCTGGACGTTTTGCTGGTAAACAACTTCCCCATTCGTGCAGACGAAGAGGGATTGGATCGGGCTTCACGTTGCAGTAACCTCTGAGGACGTTACGTCCTCTCGCACCGAGGAGCCCCGATGAAGCTGGTAATCTATCCTGCCGTCGAACCCGAGCGACTGTTGCCAATCGAAGAGGCGGCTGGCGCGATGACCGTTGCCAATGTCGCCGATGAAGCCGTTGCAGCCGAGGTGATCGAGGACGCCGATGCGTTTTTCGGCAAGTTAACTCCGGCGATGCTGGCGGCGGCGACGAAACTCCGCTGGGTGCAATCGCCCACCGCCAGCTTGGAGCATTACATCTTTCCCGAATTGGTGACGCATCCTTGTACGTTGACCAACATGCGAGGCTTGTTTTCCGATGTGATTGCCGATCATGTCTTCGGATACATCTTGTGCTTTGCCCGTAATCTGCACAAATACTTGCGACAGCAGATGGCCCGGCACTGGGAGCCGATCGGCGGCGAGCCGGCGCGCACGTCATTCAGCGCCGGTCCCGGAGTCGTCACCGCGATGGATCGGGATCACTTGCATCTGAGCGACTGTACACTCGGCATCGTCGGACTGGGCGCGATCGGCGGCGAGATCGCGAACCGCGCCAAGGCGTTTGGCATGCGAGTGCTGGCTGTCGATCCGATTCGTACCGACAAACCGGAGAGCGTCGATTCGTTGTGGCCGCTGGATCGGCTTCCTGATCTCTTGAAGCAAAGCGATTTCGTCGTCATCGCGGCACCACACACACCGCAGACGGCAGGGATGTTTGATCGCGCGACGATCCAGCGGATGAAGCAGTCGGCTTATCTAATCAACATCGGCCGCGGCGTCATCGTCAAGCTCGACGATCTGTGTGAAGCGCTCGACGCGGGCGAGATCGCCGGCGCGGCCTTGGATGTCTTTGAACAAGAACCGTTGCCTGCCGGCCATCCGCTGTGGAGTTTCGAAAATGTTCTCCTTACGCCGCACGTCGCCGCCTGCTCCGTGCGAATTGCCGAGCGGCATCTGGAAGTCTTGCTCGACAACATCCGTCGCTTCGTCGCGGGCGAACCGTTGCGAAACGTGGTCAGCAAAGAGAACTGGTTTTAGTGGTTACGTGGCCTTTCGCTCCGCGAAAGAGCACACTTCGTCACAACTATGGCGTGATCGCCCGCAACACATTTCGGATCGGCTGTCCAGGCACATAAACTTTCGGGCTGACAATGACCGGACGAGCGGCGACCACGGGAAAACTGCCGTAGGTCGTCGCACTGTAAACCGGGAACGGCGCGGCGGGTACTGCGTAGGCTGTAACGGGTTGCCGATACGTGATGACGGGCACTGGCGCTGCGTAGACAGGAAAGGCAGGGCGATAAGTCACGATCGGTGCATGTGCCACGACGACAGGAGTTACCGGACGATAGGTGATGATCGGCGCGCGAGCGAAGGGCGAGTAAGTTGTTGTTGGTTGAGCGAATGGTCGCGCGACGATGACGACTGGCTGGGAGTAAACCGTCGTTGCCTGCGGTAAGACCGGGGAAAAGGTCACGACCGGACCATCGTTCGTCGTCGTTGCCGATTCAATCACCGGCGAGTAGGTGATCGTCGCAGCCGCATCGGTGATGGGACGATACGAAGTGATGATCGGGCCGGTGACGACCTGTGCGGATGCGGTCGCACTTAACATCGCGAATGTCAAAGCGACGAGCGTCATCGAAAAGAGCTTGCTCATTGTTTTGCCTCAAGGGAGTGAAAGAGGGTGGTTCCGAATTCAGGATTAATTCAGTATGCCACCGGTCTGATTCGCTCACAAGAAGCTAAATGCGATGTTTCGTTTTTGCAGGCAATGACAGCGTGACAAGTTGCGCAGATTATGCTGGTTAGAGGCGGGCGGACGCGTGAATTACGTCGCTCACCATCAATCGCCGCTGCCGTCCTTCGCAACGCTGGAATCTTGATTGTGCCGAGGTCTTGTTCGGGAGGCCTCATCCGATCAACCGGGCGGCGGGGCTGGAATGAAGTCGCCTTTCTGGCCACCTGTGGCACCGTCCTGACCGGGCATGGTTCTCGTTGTCGGAGGAATGTCTGGAATCTCGGATTCAGGAGTCGTGTCTCCTGATCCGGAGCAGCCAACCATGGTCCAACAAGACATCAGGAACACAAGCGTACAAGCGAAGCGAGTCGCAATCGACATCAGGCGTCTCCGGCGGGCAACGAAAATGATCAGACGTGCTTCGAGCAGCCGACCGCATCAGTACGGCCGTCGTCGAAGCGACAATATTCGGACTTGACGATTAGTTGGGGAACTCGAATGTCTCGCTACCGGCTCGCGTCGCCATCGATTCAAGGACCGTTGGGGAGCCACCCGTGCTGCTGTTCACGGAACTATCGGCGGCGTAAGTGATCATGCGAATGCTGCCATCAGCAAGTGCCCATTGGGCACCGCCAGGGTGGTAGCTCCAAAAGTGGAGCCGGTGAATACTGGTTGGATCGATGGGCGAGCCCGGACGGAAAAAATCAGTGACGGCGGTCGGCGATCCCGCTCGTTCATGGACTCCCAGGACGACGTCCGCCGCTCCAAAATAAGGGGGGTCGCCAGCGCCTGCCCATTGCCACCCATACAATAACGCATTCGTAGGCGAACGTTCGCCGATCATCACGGTATTGCTCGTGCCATCCGTGACACTGGCCATGCGGACACTAGAGTTCACGTACAACATTCCGTCCTGACCACCGGCTTCCAGGAATTGGTTGCACCCCGTCACACCCAAGTACGACGTCAGTGCCGCCTCTTGCGATCCACTTCCCCAGGATTCATCGCCATTGAGATCAGAGGGGCAAGCGAACGTGGAGCATTTCACGCCAATGATGGACCCGCCGGAGGAAAGCGTCTGCCACCATGGCCATCCCGCTGGGGTGCCGGACATGTTGGCCTGATCTTGCAGCGTCCCCATTTCGATGAACGTCGCAATCCGCATTTGCCAACTCCAAAACGGTCCTTCCAGCGGATAGCCGCTACCCGGAGTGGTCCCGCCTGGCGGCGACGGCCGTTGATAGGGGCTATACCAAGTCAAACCAATCTGGTGAGCAGATGGGAATCGCTTGTAGGTGTCGTGAAAATTGTGCAAGGCGAGTACTTGCTGCTTCAGATTGTTGCCGCATTGCATCCGTCTGGCCACCTCACGCGCGGCTTGCACGGCAGGCAAGAGCAAGGCCACTAAGATGCCGATGATGGCGATTACCACTAGCAGTTCGACGAGCGTAAATGCACCGCGTTGGCGATGCCCGAACCGAGTGCCGCTAGAAAGCAAGGAATCAATCATGAATACACTCCCCACAGGAGTCGGAAAAAAATGAATTCGTTTCCAGCAAAGTATTGGAACTTGTTTCGGCGAAATCCGCCATTCAGCTAGGAATTCTTCAGTGGGCGGAGGAGTCGTAACCTGCCTGAAAAAACCAACTCCCGAGTGTCGATGCCAACGCGATAAGTCGAAGCGAGCATTAGTTATAAATTGGTGGCCTGCGACGTCAAGAGAATTCCTGGGAATCGCGCGGTCTTTTTCGGGCGGATGGATAGATCGCCGGTGGTGTCCTGACAGCTTGGGACTAGTATCCGGTTTATTGCGAATAGCCGAAGTGATGGTGGGACGAATGAATTGGGCGAAGTCGGATGATGCCGTCTGCATGATCAAGGACCGGGATGAGTCCAGCATCGCGTTGGTCGCTCCGGCTAATCAATCCTACGCGCGTTTCTCCACCGTGATCTCATCGAGTGCGACGGCACGATGCTGCTGCGCTGACAGATAGCAAGCGTCTACCAACGCCATTGTCTTGAGGTTATCGCGACCATTGATTTCCGGCACGCGGTCTTCTTCCAGAGCGCAGAGCAATTGGGCCATCGTGCCAACGAAGGCGTCGGGGAACCAGACTTCGTTCCAGCGTGGTTGATGCCACTGGCCAGGATCTTTTGTTGTGGTGAAGTCGAGCGTACTTGGCGTTGCATTCGGATAGTCAGGCCAGCCGATCGTGCCGCGCGCCAATCCATCGCTCCCTTCGACTCGCCAGCGGATATAGATGTCTTTCTCGACGCCTTCCGATGCCGGTCCGGTCCAGACGTCATCCCACGACGCGGCGCGCAAGCCGTTCTCGTACTCCAGGATATACAGGCAGATGCCGTCTTGATGGGCGAACTTCTGTGCGGTCCGGGGGTCGGGACGCGTGCTCGCAAAGACACGCACGGGATCGCCGAACAAGTAGCGGAACGTATCGAGATGGTGGATCGACATGATGCGCAGGGTGACCCAGCCGAGTCGCTCTTGCCACGGCATCCAATGCGGAATCGCGCGCATGTCGATGCTGGCGAAGATCGGTTCGCCGAGGTAACCGCGATCGAGGACGTCCTTACACGCCCGAATGGATTGGTCGTAGCGCATGTTCTGATTCACCGCCAGCGTGATTCCTGCCTGCTCGCATAGCTCGACGATCTGCTTCGCTTCGCCGTAGTTCATGCCCATCGGCTTCTGCGCCAACACGCCGCGAATGTGGCCGTTGTGCCGGACGACTTCGCGCATGACTTCCAACTGGACATCCGGCGGAACGGCGATGTCGACGACTTCGATCTCCGGATCGGCCAGTAGTTCCTGATAAGTCTCGTAAACTTTCGGCAACGAATGTCGTGCGGCGACGGCTTTCGCATTGGCCAGACTGCGTGACGCGATGGCGACAGGATTGAAGCCAGCCTTGCGATACGCGACCAAATGGCAGTCGGCCATGATGAAGCCGGAGCCGATGCAGCCGATGGCGACATCTTTGTTCTTGGGCATTGTTGGGAGATACGAGACTTCGATCACCTTGCGACTCCAATTACTAACCGACATGCGAATCGGTCTTCTCGTGGAACGAATTTCATCCCGGTCACGTCACGTTCATTATGCACGGGCAAGCAGAAGCGATTTGGACTGCGGCGATTTGGACTGCGGCGACTTGTCGCCGCTTTCCAATTTTCCGTTGAAGCCGCTGTGCAAGTGTTGTCTGCTTTCCGAAGCAAAAGCGGCTCCGCCGCAGGCTAAAGCTGTGACGAGTCACAGCACTCCAAATTGCCGATCCCGTTCTACCCACGCAGGCCCACGGCCTGCATCAGCTTATCAGTCTCGCGATAAGCTTCTTCGACCCATTGGACGATCTTGCTGGGCTTAGGCGAGTATTCCAGCTCGATCGACATGGCTCCGTCGATACCCAGCGCCTTGATCTCGCGCAGGTACGGCTCAAAGTCGACAACGCCTCGCCCTGGCGGCAAGTCGCCGTGGACTTTGCCGTCGCAATCCGAGATGTGGCAATGAATTGCCTTGCCCTTCAGTCGCCGCAACTCTTCCGGCGCGACGTCCGCCAACAGCAGGTGCGAGACGTCGATGTTCGCTTGGACCGCAGGATGGTCGCAATCGTCGATGAAGCGGACCATCGTGTCGACGGAGTTGAGCAGCGACAGCTTGAAAGGCTCAAGCTCCAACGCAATCTGCACGCCGAGATCGGCTGCGTAGTCGCCAAGCACCTTGCAATTCTCGACGCCCATCTGCCATTGCTCTTGGGGCGGAATGACTTCCTGGTTCCAGATGTATTCACCCAGCACGAGCAATAAGTTCTTGGCTTCGTATTCGTAGACCAGATCGAGATAACGCTTGACGCGTTCGACGTGGAAACGCTGGACACTCGGATTGAAGTCGACCAGTCCAACCGCAACGCAGCAAATCGACACAATCGGCAAGTCAAGCCGATCGCACTCGTCTTTGATCAAGCGCCGTTCCTTCACATCGGCATCGAGCGGATCGATAAAGATGTCGACCGTGTCGAAACCTAGTTCCTTTGTCTTCTGTAATCCGAAGACCGTCGGCTGGTTGGCTTGCACCCAGGCGGAGTTGATCAGACCTAGCTTCATGTTGCTGTCCTAATCCTCATTCTGCTCTCGAATATATCTACGAAACTCTTGCATTAATGCGGTCTCACCTTCCTCGTGCCGCTGTTCCAGAACAGCTTGAGCTTTGGCGAAGGGAAACCCCGCCAGCACGTTACTTGCTTCCGCACGGAAGTATTCTCCACTTTTATCAAGGACGTAGACGAGAATTGCTTCTCCGTCGTATCGCCACAGTTCCGGAACACCGATGCTACGGTAGATCGCAAACTTCGACAACGAACTACGGCTAATATCAACTTCGATGGCAAGATCGGGCGGTGGGTCAATCGTTAGATCGATTTCCTTTTTGGTCCGGATAACTTCAGAGTTTGCGATGTAGTAACTTGCGTCCGCTTCAAACCCGCGTTCCAAATCGTCGCGTTTAAATGTCGTTCCGGCTGAACTGCAAACTTCAATGCCGTTCTCTTCCGTGAATACATTGACCATCCGGCCAATTAGCGAGGATACGTTCTCGTGCATCATTCCCGGTGACGTGATTTCCATGACTCCTTGATCGTAGGAAATTCGCTTTCCTGGCCGGTTGTTCTCGGCAGCGAGTGCCAGATACGTTGCCCAACTGACGTCGTAGAATACGACACGTTGCTCGGCAGGAGCGTTGACAGTACTCATTGCTCTTCCTTCGGTTATGCCAAGATGTCCTTGATCGGCGCGCCTTCCGCTATCTTAATCGGGCGGCCTTGTTCGGAAATATTTTCTTTGTTTGGTTTGACACCGAGTGCCGAGCAAAGCGTGGCGAGCACATCCGCTTCGTTGGCTTTGCCTTCGGCGACTTCAGTGCCGTCTTCGTTGGTCTTGCCGTAAGCTTGCCCGCCTTGGATGCCGCCGCCGCCAAACACACAAGTCCACGCGGCGGGAAAGTGATCGCGGCCGGCGTTGTCGTTGATGGCGGGTGTGCGTCCGAACTCGCCCATCCAGAGAATCGTCGTGGATTCGAGCAAGCCCCGCTCATCCAGTTCCTTCATAAGCGTTCCCCAGCCGGCATCAAGATCACTGGACAGCTGACGCACGGCGGGAAAATTGTTCTGATGCGTGTCCCAGCCGATATTTCCGCCGTCGAACGCTCCGAGCGAGACTTCCACGAACGCCACGCCACGCTCCACCAGCCGGCGTGCCATTAAGCAGCCTTGTCCAAACCGCCCGCGCCCGTAGGCATCGCGCACGGCAGCTGGCTCATCTTCCAGATCGAAGGCTTGAGAGATGTTGCTCTCCATCAGCTTCAACGCGCGGCGATAAACCGTGTCGTGCGCGATCGGCGACGCCGAGCGATGATCGGCGAGAAACCCATCCTGCAACATTCGCCACAACTTCAAGCGTTTATCAAATTGCTGTTCGCTCACGTTGGCCGCGCGAGCGAGATCGTCGACTCGCAAGTCGGCATACTGAGGCATGTCGCCGGGTGTCATGAGCAAGCTGTCCGTCGCGCCAACCGTCAGCGGCGCGTACTTGGGCCCGAGGAAACCGGGGCCGTACGCGGCTTGATTGAACGCGCGATAAGGCGAGATGCTAACGAAGTTCAACGCCAGATCGGACGCGTCGCCTAACTCCTTCGACAGCGACGCTCCGATGGTTGGAAATCTGACCGGCCCCTGCGGTTGATGCCCCGTGCGCATGAGATACGTCCCGCGTCCGTGGTCTCCTTCCTTGGTGTTCAATCCACGGACGATCGCCAGCCTGTCCGCTTGTTCAGCCAGCTTCGGCAGATGCTCGCTGATCCGCAGCCCGGGGATCTTGGTATCGATCTCCTTGAACTCGCCGCCGTTCGCATGGCCGGGCTTCATATCGAACGTGTCTGTCTGGCTAGGTCCACCTGACATCCAGAGCAGGACGCAATGCCGTTTTCGATCCGGGCTCTGCGCGATCTCGTCAGCCAGCGCCGTCAACCAACCGCTGGCCGTGTAGCCGCAAAGTCCAGCTCCGGCCAACTGAAATAACCGACGACGGGAAATGGTTGTCATGGTTTGACCTCCCAATGGATTGGCACTTCGTTCGGTTCTGCGATTCTACCAAAAGCGGCGTACGAATGCGCCACGGAAGGGCCGTTATGCAGGGCCATTGTTTGTTTGAAGTTGCGTAAGAAGTAGCATGGCCTCGTAGGCCGTGTCGGCCTGGGTACTCCTGGAAACACACGGCCTACGAGGCCATGCTACTCAGCCGCACTCGCCACAGATTGAATAAAACAAAAGCCCTAGTGCTGCGTTACAGCTAAGGATTAGGGTGAATGAAGTGAGCCGTTGGCCGTAAGGCCCCGGGCGCGCCCTGCATTGCTCGCCGCCCGGCCGCTTACGCGTCACGGCTCACGAAACGGGCAAACCCTAGCCCGGATTATTCATCAGCCGCTTGGCGATAGCCTGCGGTTCTCGTGAACTTCGAGAGAACCGCACGCTATCGCGTGGCGGCTGATTTGCGCGGTGTTTTGGGCAAGATAGCCGTAACTCTTCTGACAAACGTATGTTTTGAAGAATGCTGACCGGTTCATGAATAATCCGGGCTAGCCACGCCTCAAGTACGTGACGCGGTCAACGAGCTTCTCAACAGTCCATCGACATACGCTTCTCGCAAAAGGGTATCGCTTGTCTATGAAGGCTCACTGCAAGACGGCCCTCGCATCACCAGCCCACAAGACGCCAAGACGTTCTTTGCCAAGTACTGGCTGGACAATCCCGGTCATGACAAAAACGGTTTGTGGTCGCTTGTTTAGACACAAAGAATCGGGTGCAAAGTGTTGTCGTGATAACCATCGGCACACTGGACGCATCACTCGTTCATCCCCGAGAGGTCTTCAAGCCCGCCATTCTGGAAGGCTCAAGCTCGATCATCGTGTCGCATAATCACCCTTCCGGTGACCCGACGCCAAGCCGAGAAGACCACACCGTCACCCAGAGGTTAACCGAAGCGGGAAAGCTGCTTGGCATCGAAGTTCTCGACCACATCATTCATGGCGATGGCTCGAATGATGTACAGTCCCTGAAAGAAGCAAAAGTCTAGCCGCCAATCGGCCCCTTGATGACGTCACGCCTCGAAGTCTGTGAGCGGAGCGGTCGACCTTGTTTCCCATCCTTCTTCGATCTTTTTGTTGCTCCGTGGTTCCTGAGATTGAGTCGGTGGAGAAAGGTTGGCTGGGTCACTGACCAAATCCAGACGTTGCCCTAGCTCGCCGGTGGCATCCTTGGAATTCGGTGTCTCTGTACTCGGGACCGAATCGCCACCTTCGATTGGGTGCTTTTTCTCAGGGCTCGTCCGTTCCACCGGCTTGATGTGCTGCGGGGGCGGAACTTTTCTTGGATGGATTTCCATGAGCTTTTGGAGCCGGGTGATTTGCGCGATTCTGTGCGACCAGAAAGCCTAGCGAGATTGTGCAAATACCTGGAGTTGCGATCAAGGCCACTCAGACGTGTTTGGCTGTGTCGGACGGAAATAGGAGTGCTTTCGCACTCTTTGGGACCATCCATGGGCGGGTACGATCCAGAGTGAATCCGATTCATAGAGGTGCATGCAAATGGTCGATAAAGCAATTCAGGAATAGCTTTCTGAAAGAAATCGCTAGTTCGTCGGCCTTCTTATGGTTTCACAGTACAATACACTCAAAACGATTGATTTTCGTGCTGGTCAGCGAGATCCGCTTGATGAGCGAGGGACGATCCGCAGCGTTCTTTTCAACAAGCCAGAGAAGGGGGTGGTCTACCAGCATGAGGACTGGCGTATTAAATGCTACAATTACGCCGACGGGCGGCCCGCTGAAAGCAAAAAGCAAATCGATCGGGCTATTCGCTTGATAAACCTGTGCTCGCGACAGTCAGAGAAGCACGTTCGCGATCAAATGCTCTCGTCTGCTGTTTCCGGCTTGATCATGTCCATTGATGACCAAGCAGGTGATGCCGAGAAGATTCTTAACTCGGTAGAATGTGCTCACAATCGTTTGATCGACGAGATCGGGACGCTCTCCGTGTACATATCTTCGCCCTACAAGGATCTCCTCCCGTATCGCTTGAAGGCAGCGAAAGCCGTCCGTGAATTAGAGTATCGCCCGATCGGCATGGAAGACTACGTTGCGTGCGATGAACGACCATTGCTGAAATGTTTGGGCGACGTTCAAGGATCCGATGTGTACGTCGGCATTCTTGCCAGACGGTATGGGCACCGCGATCCAGGCGACAGTATTTCGATTACGCATCATGAGTATAGGGCCGCTAAGGACCGGGACATTCCTCGGCTGCTCTTCAAACTCGATCCTCGCTGCTCTTGGCCGAAGAAGTTCATCGACGACGATCAATCGCTAGTTAAGGAGTTCGTAGCGGAATGGGAAGCTGATCGGGTGGTCAAAACGTTTACCACACCTGACGATCTCGGTCGGGCAGTGGCAACATCTCTGGCGAATCTCGCTCGAAGTCGCACGCGACATTAGTGACGTGGCCTCCAAGCCGTAGGTCACTTGTGAGGGTGTGACCAGGCGACTTTTTGATTGGGCTAAGTGCATAGGTCGACAACTGTGGCAGAATCAGCTGCATTTGGGCGAGGTTGGCCATCGGGAGTCATAGGGTGCCGATGACCAAATGAATCGACAGCAAACGGAACGGTTTTAAATCGTCAGAACAGCCCGCGTTGGCTAGTTGCTGGCCCCTGTCTCTTTTCCTGAGCTGTTTCTCCGGTCGTTCGCAATTCGGCGACGGTCTCGTCCGGGACCGCGTTGACACGCTGTCCGAAATCATCGGTGGCGGGGTCGAGCGGTAGACTGGTCACACGGAGCCGCTCAATCGTCTCGGCAACGCGGGTCTCGCCCGGATTCCTAACCAAATATTGGAGTTCTTCCCGCAGCTCGTCGACCGCATTACGAAGGACTTCCACTTGCTCGCGCAGAGAATCGATGCTCTCGATCAGCTCGCTATCGGCTTCGCCGTCAATGGATCGCTTCTTCCCCATCGCGACAGAGTATGCCGATAGTTGTGGGCACCTTCAAGCGATAAAACAAGATTCCGCTCCAATGCCGCGATGAAGCGCAAGAGCGCTTTGGCAAACTGAATTCGCGACGTCCTATTGATCAGCCGCAGCGGAGGGCAGGTCGTCGGGATGGATGGTGTCTTGAGCGGCACGATGAATTGCTGAGACATACACCGTCTGCTCTCGAATCGTGAACAGAGCCCGATACCCACGTTGATTGCCCAAGCCAACAAGCTTCTCCCGAAGATCGTATTTGAACTGTGGATTCTCCGCAGCAAACGGGTGTCGTTCGGGTAGGTCGCGGAGCGACTCCGGCTGCTTGTAAATGGCATCCCGCCAACGAATCGCTTGATCGTAAGAATGATGCTCCGCCCGCCACACGGCATTCCGTGTAATATCGTTGTGGGCCGCTGCGGCGATTTCAAGCTCGAACGTCATTGCCGAAAGCGGTCGAGAGCCTCGTCGCTTCGACGTCGCGATTCGTCGATCGTCATGGTTCGCCCGGCTTCCAGGTCTTCGATACCGCGTTGAACCGCCGCATTGACTTGCTGCTGATGAGACAGTTCGTAGAGGGACTTCTCAGTAAGTATGAAGAGACGTCCAGTCGCCGGGTCAATCGCCTCAATCTGATCGTGGCCGCTTAAAGCGTTCGACAGTTCTTTGCTGAGTTTGGCAGTCATGCTCCGATTGTACCACACTTCCCTCCCGTCTTGGCAGGCGAATGCAATCGATTTGTGCCATCAACCGCTAAGCCGTGTCGGCCTGGGAACGCCCGGAAACACACGGCCTGCGAGGCCATGCTACTCATATGCCCTCATCACAGATTGAATAGAACTAAAGCCCTGATTTGTCGCCCGCCATGGCAAGTGAATGCAAACGATTCGTGCGGTCAACTCGCGACTGCCGGCCGGGGCTCTAGCCCGGATTATTCATCAGCCGCCTGGCGCTAGCCTGCGGTTCTCGCGAACTTCGAGAGAACCGCACGCTAGGAAAACGCCGGGATAAACCGGTTTGAAGTTGAGAATGAAAGAGTCTTACAGCGAAATCTTAGCCAGATACGCTGGCCCTGAGTCGTACGCCGACGATGGTAACATCGTGGGTGTGGTAACGGCAGGGGTACACCCAGGCCCAGAAATTGAGCTCCGAAAGCAGGTCGTTCCGATGTGCCGACACCCTCTAGCCCGTGGAAGGCAACACCAACCAAGTCTTGATTGGCAAGACTTGGGTGGACGCGGCGGAGTCGAAGACCTGGAGCATGGGTGGAAACTTCAAACACGAGAACCGGGAGATCCCACGAGTCTGTCGGAGGCAGTCGCCGACAGCGGTCCGAAAACTCTACTGGAGGCAACGCGGACATGAACGCTCGCGGGAAGTCAGATGGCCCCATAGTACCGATGAGTCCGGCGAACAAAGGCGATGCTGAATCGTCCGCCGACCCACGAAGCGTGTGTGCCCGCGGCCGAGGAGGTCGTGCAGCTTTTAAGTGTTGCTTTGCTCGGGTTTTACGTCGTCGCGTTCGAGTCGGTCGAGGATCTGGATGTTCTGGGCGAGGACGAGCAGCCCCATCTCGGCCCGAGCGCGACGCAGCCCGCGACGATGAAAGCGGTTGAAACCGCGATTGCCTTTGGCATCCGCAAAGCCGCGCTCGACCGTCTGGCCACGCAGTTGATAGCGTTCTTTGACTTGCTCATCGTTCATCGTCTCACGCTGACCATCAATCAGTTCTTGCCCTTCCAGGCGTTTGATCGTTCGGCCGCTGGAAGGATTGCTAACACACCGAGCGGCCAACTCACAGCCTTGGCAGTGCGACGGCGAACACCTGTACCGATGCTGGATGATCGATCGCCCACCGTGTCGCTGTTTTCGCTCTTGGCCTTTGTAATCAAGACGATGACCGGCCGGGCAATGATAACTTCGCTCGGTCTCGTCCCAAGCGAACTGATTACGATCGATCTGGCGTTCAACGCGTTTTTTTGTCTTGCTTTCAGTGAACGAGTTCGATTGCACGGGAGCAAGCAACTCGATCTGTCGCAGCTGACAATCCTGAAGATCGAGAATCGTGCAATAAGCCGCGTCCGCCATGACCGTCCGAAGCTTGCCACCGACGATTCTCTGCGTCTTGTCGATCATCGGTGCCAGCGTGCCGGTGTCGTTGGCCGCCGCTTCGCAGCAGTAGCTCATGATCAAGTGGCTCTTCGGTGCGATCATATACTGAACCGTATACAGCGGACGATACACCTTCAATTTATCGCGTCCCAAGTGTGCCTCTGGATCACTCAGGCTGATCACGATCTTGGCTGGATCTTTCCGCGTATCACTCTCTCGCCCTAAAATGCGCGGCGTCGAGACGAACAGCCGTTGCATCCGCATAGGCGGCCCCGCCGGTCCTCAGCCAAGCGTCTCAGTTCAACGCACAATCTATCCGTCCGAGGACAGATGGATAGATTGATATTCGTTCGCCGAGGATATGATGAGCGAATCAACGACGGTCCTCTTGTACGAGCTCAACAGCCTGGCACTAATTGTGCCCGCCTCAACGAAAATCGTGTATCGGAACCAGACTGGAGGACATGCCTGCCTGCAGTCCCAGGTAGAGGGATACCTTGTTCCGTTCGCCGGCGAGGTTCGTGACAAGTGCGAGCGACTGCTGTCACACTTCACCGGTCCAAAGTGGGGCGGCTGGTGTTCGGAACGCATTGACGAGGAAACCGCGGATGAAATCGACAGCGTCCTAGCTGACATGCCCGGTCGCGATCAGATCATCGTTAACCGCACGAAGCTGAACCTATCATGCGAAGCGTGGGTACATGTCAGGATCATCGGCCCGCTGCTCGCGCTGGTCGAACATGCCGCACCGAGCGAGGCAATCCTTACCTGGCCCAACAGTGACTGAAGGCAACTAACATCGGACTGCAGGAGATGATCAGCAGTTGCGGGGTTTGAATGCCGGTTCGTTACGGTGAGGGATTTGATGTCGTTGTCTAATCCTATGGAGGTCGAACGAGTTCGAAGAGCAACCAGCCTTTGGCGACCCTACCGAAAGGCGACCATCAATTCATCCGGACTGGCAGAATTCGACCGCTGTTAGTGCATAGACCAAGGCGACGCGGACCAGTTCCGCAACCGCGACTTCTTCATAAAGCGTATGCGCCCCTTTCGCATCGGGACCGTGAGTGATCGCCGGGATGCCGCCACGATTGACGAACTCGTTGCCGTCGTCGACGAATGGTTTGGCGCCGATCGACAGCAGGCGGCCCGTCGCCAATCGGTGCGCCGATTGGAACGCCGCGACGAACGGTTGCGTGGGATCGATCTCATAGGCATCGCGAGCAACCTGGAAGCGTCCTTCGATCTGGACGCCGTGTTGCTGGGCGACCTCGGCAAGGATCTGCTGGAACTGGTCCTCGGCGTCTTGCATGGCAGTGCCGGGCAACCACCGCCGTGTGCCCGCGAGCATGCATTCGATGGGTGCCTGGTTATAGATTTCGCCTGATGAAAACTGTCCGACGAACATGCTCTCGCGTCCCGCCAGCGGATGCGAAAGTGGCCTCAGTTGTTCGTCCAGTTCCGCGAAGCGCCGCACGACTTCCGCGCCGGCACGGATCACACTTGGCTGCTGGCTCCCCCCCAGCACTTCGTGAACGGGTTCTCCCGCGCGTGTAATCTTCACATTCAACACCGACAAACCGCGGCCGATGACGGGCAGCGGATCGGCCAGGTATTCCGGCAACAAGACGGCATCGCCGAGATAGCCTTCGTCAATCAGTCCATTCAGCTGCGTCCCGTCGCCCCAAGGTGTTTCATGAAGATCGTGGGCCGTCAGCATGACCGCGCCGGCGGTCAACAGGCCTGTCTCGCGCAGTGCCCGCATCGCCTCGACACAAGCCGCGATGCCTCCTTTCATGTCCGAACAGCCGCTGCCGTACAACACGCCGTTCTCGACGCGCGGCGGCACGAACGGCAAGTGGACCGTATCGAGATGCCCATTGAACTGCAACGTCTTGCCCGGCTGTCCACTTTCGTAGCGAGAAACAACGGCGGGAGCCTCCGGCCAGCCCGCGGCTGGCCGCTCGACGGAGAACCGCTCGGCCCGCAGGATCTCGTCCAACCGATCCAATACATCCGCCGCCGAGCGCGTGGGACTGGGAACTTCGACCAACTTGATTGCGGTATCCAGCAACCGGTCGTACTGAATCGCTGCGGTCAGCTCTTTCGCGGCGTCTCGCATGGCAACACCCTTTCGATGTCTCGGATTTTCCTGTGCGTCGTATGTTATGCCCGGTTGTGGATCGGGATAACAGCAGGCATCGGCGATCGAAGGCAAAAATGATTGATGTCACGCGCCAGTCGCCTATACTCGGAGGGCTGAAGATTCGTCTGCCTCGCGGCCTCTGACCTCTGACCTCTGACCTCTGACTTCTGACTTCTGACCTCTGACCTCTGACCTCTGCCTTCTCCCCAAAGAGGACACCCGATGCGTGCATCCCTTTCCGCCAAACTGCTGTTTGTGTTTTCTGTCACGGCCATTTCGCAGTTCGCTCTGCTGTCCGCCGCCGATGATCGTTCCTTTGATACCCACCAGCGAGTCCCGTGGGTCAGCTCGCGGATCAAGGGCACGCCCGATCCGCCGCCGCCTTACCGGATGGCCGTGGCGTTTCCCAACTTGAAGTTCGAAGAACCGTTGGCAATGACGCCGGCACCGGGAACAGATCGACTGTTCGTCGTCGAACGGCATGGCAAAGTCCGGTCGTTTCCGAACCAGCGAGATGTTCGACAAGCCGACGTGGTATTAGACCTCGGCGAAGAAAAACCGATCTATGGTTTGGCGTTCCATCCGCGATTCGCCTCGAACGGCTACTTCTATATCACGTATCTCGTCGATCCCGTTGCGGAAACTCCGCGGGGAACGCGCGTGTCGCGGTTTCAAGTTCGCGACGGCGATCGGTTCAAGGCCGATCCAGATTCCGAGCAGCTCATTTTTGAATGGCCGTCCGGCGGTCACAACGGCGGCTGCCTGAAGTTTGGCCCGGATGGATACCTCTATATCGGCACCGGTGATTCGAGCGGCATCGCCGATCAACTGCTGACTGGGCAAGACATCAGGAACGTGTCGGGTGCGATCTTGCGGATCGACGTCGATAAAGCGGAAGGGAGCAACGCGTATGCGATTCCGCCGGACAATCCGTTTGCCGCACAAGACGGGGCGCGAGCCGAGATCTGGGCCTATGGCTTGCGTCAACCGTGGAAGTTCAGCTTCGATAGCGCCACGGGCGATCTGTGGACCGGCAATGTGGGGCAGGATCTGTGGGAACAGATATTCCTGATCGAGCGCGGTGGGAACTACGGCTGGAGCGTGATGGAAGGGAGTCATCCGTTCCGGCCCGAGCGTCCGCGCGGCCCTTCGCCGTTCGTGCCACCGATCGTCGAACACGATCACGCCGAGTTTCGTTCGATCACCGGCGGCTTCGTCTATCATGGCTCGCGGTTGCCGGAGCTGAAAGGTGCTTACATCTATGGCGACTACGACACCGGCAAGATCTGGATGTTCCGCTACGACCGCCAGACAAAGCAAGTTTCGGATCACCGCGAACTGAATGATTCAACGCTGCGGCTGGTCGGATTCGGAGAGGATCACGACGGCGAGTTGTATCTGGTGGATCACATGCGCGGTCTGATCTTCGAACTGCAAGAGAATCCCATTGCCGATCAACAGCCCAACTTCCCGCGCAAGTTGAGCGAGACGGGCTTGTTCGCTTCCGTGCCGGATCATCGCCCGGCGGCTGGTGTCATTCCCTATTCCGTCGCGGCGGCGCAGTGGTCCGATGGAGCGAGCAAGGAACGCTTCCTGGCTGTGCCCGGCGAATCAAAAATCGAGTTCGACGGCATCACTTACCCGCAGCCCGCTCCCGGCGCGCCGCACGGCTGGAAGTTTCCCGACGGCACGGTCGCCGTCGAGACGCTGTCATTGGAGCTTGCACCCGGCCAGCCACGGCGGCTGGAGACGCGGATCTTGCACTATGAACAGTTGGCGGGCAGCGAAGACGTCGGCGATCAGTTTTGGCGGGGTTACACGTATGTTTGGAACGACGAACAAACGGAAGCCACGCTGCTCGAAGACCCGCTGGGCATGGACCAGGCCTTGACCATCCAAGACGCAACGGCTCCCGGCGGCAAACGCCAACAGACTTGGCACTTCCCCAGCCGCACCGAGTGTACCGTCTGTCACAACATGGCGGCCAAGTATGTGTTGGGAATCAACACGCTGCAACTGAATCGCGATTACGACTACGGCAACTCGTCGGCGAACCAGATTGACATATTTCAGCGGCTGGGACTGTTCACTGACAAACTGCCCGCGGAACCTGTCGATTTGCCGAAGCTCGTGGACTACGGACAGGCGTCGCACGATCTGAATCAACGAGCCCGCTCGTACTTGCACGCCAACTGTTCGCACTGTCATCGCAAATGGGGCGGCGGCAACGGCGAGTTTCTGTTGCTGGCACCAGTCGATTTGGAAGAGATGGGAATCGCGAACGTCAAGCCGGCCCACGGCGGGTTCTATATCCCGGGCGCGAATGTCTTGACGCCGGGAGATCCGTATCGCTCGGTGCTCTTCTATCGCGCGGCCAAGCTCGGCCCCGGACGCATGCCGCGGCTCGGCTCGTCGGTCGTTGATGAGGACGGTTTGAAGTTGTTGCACGACTGGATCGCGTCGCTGCCGACGGATACTCGCGTCGAACCAGCAGCGTCGTCCAACAGCGACGTCGACGCGAGATTGGCAACCACCAGCAGTGCTCTTCAGCTGATGCAGAGTCTCAGCGCCGGTTCGCCCAACAAATCGTTGCGAGCCGAAGTTCTAGCCCGAGTCGGCGAACAACCGGCTCACATCCGTGACCTCTTCGAACGCTTCTTGCCGGAGCAGCAGCGGACGAAGCGGCTCGGCAGCGTGATCCGGCCCGAAGCGATTCTGGCGATGAGCGGCGACGCCGAACGCGGCAAAGCCGTCTTCTTCCAGACGAGCGGCGTGCAATGCAAGAGCTGTCACAAGATCGGCGGGGTGGGCACCGACATCGGACCCGACCTCAGTCAGATCGGCAAGAAGTATGATCGGGCAAAGATCCTGGAAAACATCCTTGAACCTTCCAAGGAGATCGATCCAAAGTTTCGCGTTCATCTCGTGCAGACGGTCGACGGCCAGATTCACAGCGGCTTGCTCATCGAAAACGAACCTCCCGAAGTCGTGCTGAAAGATGCCAAAGGCCAGCTCATCAGCATTCCATCGGCGGACGTCGAGCAACTGGCCCCGCAACAGCAATCGATGATGCCGGATCTCTTGTTGCGAGACCTGACGGCTGAGCAGGTCGCGGACTTGATCGCTTATCTCAGTTTGCTCAAGGCCGGCTAACGCGGATTATTCATGAACCGGTCAACATTGATCTGCCAATTCCGCAATTGTATGTCCGGCTGATATTCCACACCGGCGGTGCGGGGCGGCAGTCAGAAGCGATGCTGAAGCAGTTCCGCGTCCATGCTGAGAAAACCTCTCCGAATCCCTCGGAACCACCAGCCAGTCTGGACGCGTTAGGCTAGCAGCTCACGGGCAAACCGCCCGCGCACGCTCTCGAATTCGACGGCCGCACGCAATACGTCACCATCCCGTCGATCCACTACGATGGCTCGCATCCGATCACGTTGGAAGCATTCGTCACCCCGGACAGCCTTGGCGGCGTTGTCCTTGGCGACACGCAGCAGTCAGGTATCGGCCTTCAAGTGCGGCGGCAGAAGTACAACGTTCATGCTTGGAACGGGACCGGCTACGACACAGCGGGGCTCGACATCCCGTTTTCTTCGCGTGCATCTCGCTGGCACCTTCGATGGCAAGACTTTGCAGATGTTCGTCAACGGCAAGCTAACTGATACTCGCCAACTGACCGGCTCTTTCACCGGCTCCGGCTTTCCCATGACGATTGCAGCCAGTCCTTCCCCGAACGAAAACGGGATCGATTTTGCATTTGCCGGATTAATTGATCAAGTTCGCATTTCGAAGACGGTTCGCTACTCGGCGAACTTCGAGGTACCCGCGGTCTTCGACGCTGACCTCCCAGAGAAGGACTCGAACCTGCGACCCAAAGGTTAACAGCGGCAACGAAATCTCCGGCTTCCAGCGCGTTCGTCTCGATAAACCCACGGCGTGCTCTCAGTTTATTCGTGACAACCTTTATGTCCCAAACCAAGTGTCACTTTAGACGTCGAGATTACGCACTTCCAAGGCGTGTTTCTCGATGAATTCGCGTCGTGGTTCGACCTTGTCGCCCATCAAAACGCGGAACATTTCGTCGGCGGCTCCGGCGTCCCGCATGGTGACCTGAACCAGCGTGCGGTTCGAGGGGTCGAGCGTCGTTTCTCGCAACTCTTCGGCGTTCATTTCACCAAGGCCTTTGAAGCGCGTGACTTGCAAGCCCTTCTCGCCGGCCGCGCGGATCGCGGGGAGCAAACCGCGCAGATCTTCCAACGGCCCCTCGTGCTCGCCTCGCCGCAAGACGTAGCGAGGATCTTCCACGCCGGTTCGTTCCTGGGGAATCAAGGATTGGATGTCAAAGCCAAACTCCGCCAGCTCGCCCAGTCCGCTGTTGATGGTGCGAACTTCGTGCAGCTCGGTAACGTGCAGCTCGGGACCGTGCTTCCCGTTGCCGGCCTCGGGCTCGGGCTGATCGCTGACGCGAACCTCCTTGCCGGCGGATTCCTCTTGGCGTTGCAACAAGGCGTCCAAATCCTGCCGCGACGTGTACCAATACTCATCGTGTCCCAGGAAGACATGAAACACCGGCAGCTTTCCTTGTGCGTCCATCCGTTCGGCGTGTGCTCGCAGACTAATGCCTCGCCGCTCTAACGCCAACAGCGCATCCTCCATCCCGGCGAGCGTGGTCGACAGCCTTGTCATCGTCTCGCCGCTGATGATCTCGCCCTGGCCCGTGTCAAACGCCGCGTCCTCCAAACCGCGTTCGAGCAGCTGCGTCTTCATCTCCTCGTCGGTTTGAACGTAGTAAGTTTCCTTCTTGGCCTTGACGCGGAACAACGGCGGCTGGGCGACGTAAACGTGGCCGCCGGCAACCAGTTGGTACATCTGACGATAAAAGAAACAGAGCAGCAGCGTGCGGATATGCGATCCGTCGACGTCGGCGTCGGTCATAATGATGATCTTGTTGTAACGGCGTTTGCTGACGTCTTGGTCCTCGCCGATGCCGCTGTCGATCGCGCGGATCATGCTTTGCACTTCTTCGTTCGCGAGGACCTTGTCTTCGCGGGCTTTGTAGGCGTTGATGATCTTGCCCCGCAGCGGCAAGATCGCTTGATACTCGCGCAGCCGGCCGCCTTCGGCGCTGCCGCCGGCCGAATCACCCTCGACCAGATACAGTTCGCACTTCTCCATTTCGCGGCAACTGCAATCCCGCAGCTTGCCGGGCAAGGCACCGCCGCCGAGCGCCGTCTTGCGTTGTCGCAAGATGTCTTTCGCTTTGCGCGCCGCTTCGCGCGCCTCCGCCGCCAACATGCCTTTGCGGACGATCGTCTTGGCCGTCCGCGGATTCTCTTCCAGATACTTGCCGAGATACTCGCCGACCGCCGTTGTTATGATGCCCTCGACGTCGTTGTTGCCGAGCTTGGTCTTGGTTTGACCTTCGAACTGCGGATGTGGCACGCGCGTCGAGATGACGACGGTCAGACCTTCGCGAAAGTCATCGCCCGTCGGAACAAGATCTTTGAAGATCCCTTCTTTCTTGCCGTAGTTATTCAGCGTGCGGGTCAGCGCCGCTTTGAAACCGGAAACGTGCGTGCCGCCCTCGATCGTATGAATGTTGTTCACGTACGAGTGTAGGTTTTCGGTGTACTCGCTTGTGTACTGAAGTGAAACCTCGTAGCCGATTCCATCGGTTTCGCCCATGAAGTAGATCACGTCCCGATGCAGCGGCTCGCTCGCGCGGTTCAGATACTCGACGAATTCGATGATGCCTCGTTCATAGCAAAACTCTTCTCCCTCGCCATTTCGCTCGTCCAGGAACTTGATTCGTACGCCACGATTCAAGAACGCCAACTCTTGGAGTCGTTTGTGCAAAATGTCGTAGACGAACTTCGTCGCCTGAAAGATCTGGCCGTCCGGTTTGAACGTCGTCTTGGTGCCGATCTTGGTCGTCGTTCCCAACTTGCGAACCCCACCAGTCGGAATGCCGCGTTCGTATTCCTGTTGAAAGACGTGGCCATCTCGAAACACTTCCACCTCGCACCACTGCGAAAGAAAGTTCACGACGGTCACACCGACGCCGTGCAGACCGCCCGACGTTTGATAAGCGCCTTTCTCGAACTTGCCGCCGAATTTGAGGACTGTCATCACGCCTTCGAGCGTGGAAATGTCGCGGCCCGTCTCCTCCGTGAGTTGCTCGTGAATCTCCACCGGGATTCCGCGGCCATCGTCCTCGACGGTGACCGAGCCGTCGTTGTTGACCGTCACGCTGACGTGTTTCGCAAAGCCGGCCATCGCCTCGTCGATCGAATTGTCGACCACTTCGTAAACGAGATGATGAAGTCCACGCGCCGTGGTATCGCCGATATACATCGCCGGCCGCTTGCGAACGTGCTCCAAGTCCGAGAGATGCTGCAAGTCCTCCGGCCTGTATTCGGCATTGGCACTGGGAGTCGTCGACTTTGTTTCTGCGGGCCGTTGCAGCTCGAATTTCTGTTCTTGCGGTTGTTCTTGGGGTTTGTTCTCGTCGGTCATCGTTGTCCGTTTCCTGGTTTCACGTTCCAGCCGATCAATCGATCTCGCCGACTCGGAAGCGTAAATTTCGAAGGTTGTTTGCTCCGGCCGCTGTTTGCAGCTTCTTCAGCAGCTTTTGCTTTTGAAATGTCAATTCTTGCAGTACCGCGGAATTGCGGGCCGTAATCTCTAGCACTCCGCGGTTCGTCTTGCCAACGCGGCTGTTCTTGGACAGTTGCTCGCCCGCCGCTGCGGCCCAGGCCGCTTCCCACTGGAGCCCCTGTTGCAGCTGGGCATATCCCTTGCGAGCCATCAGACGACTCATCACGTCGGCAATTCGAACCGGAGCCCGCGGATGGCGTTGCCGCTGCTGCGCCTCCTTGAGCGATTGGGCAAGGTCGTCCTCGTCTGGTAGCTGCATCCTGTACGACCGTCCTATTATTGCTCGCGAGCCAAGGGCATGACGACATATCCATATCCATCGTCCGTCGTAAATAGCGCCGCCGATTCCGCGTCCAAGATATCGATCGACACCGGCTTCTCACTGTCCAGTACCTTTAAGAAGTCCGCGACGAACCGATGATCCATCGTGACCGTGATCGGCTCGCCGTCGTAAGCGATCGGCAATTCGACACGCGATTGACCGACCTCCGCCGTCGAACCCACCAGCACCAAGGTTCCGTCACCGAACGTGAAATCGATTCCTCGACTCTCTTCACTCGCGACAATCGCTGCCTGTCGAAGCGCCGAATAGAACGGACCGACGGTAACCTCGATCTGGACCGAGTCGCGTCGCGCGGGGAAGACCTCACGCCACTTTGGAAAGCGGCCTTCGACCAAGCGGGCATAAATCGTCGCTCGAGGACTACGCACCATAATGTCATTGGCGTGTGCAGCGATTTGAATCTCCGTGTCGTTGTCGCTCAGTGCCCGTTCCATCAGCTGCATGGCCCGCGACGGCACGATCGTCATCGTATCACCCAATCCATGACCGCCAATCGATCTCGCCGCTCCTTCCATTTTGGCAAGCCGGCGTCCATCGGTTGCCACGGCTGTGATCTTTTCCTCTTCCATTTCCAACAAGACACCGCCCAGTGCGTAACGACTGCTCTCGGCGTCTGTCGCAAAGAGTGTTCGCCGTACCAACTCTTTGAACAACCGAACGGGAACGTCGTGGTAGGCCGCCTCGTTGAAACTCGCCACTGCGGGAAATTCGTCTGGGTTCTCGGCCGGCAGCTTGAACACACTTCGCTCGCCCCGAACGATCGTGCCGTTCTCGTCGGACTCAATCGTCAGCTTATCATCGTTGCTTTCGCGAAGAATCGAACCCAGGAGACTTACCTGAGCGAGAATCGTTCCGGGTTTCTCGACATCGATTCCGCCAACTTCGATCCGAATTCCAACTTCCATGTCAGTCGCCATCAACGTTGTCAACTCGTTCGTTACTTCCAGCTTGATATTTCGCAAAATCGGCTTTGGACTGCGGCTGGGCGCAACGGTTGCGGCCGTCATGAACGCCGTTAAGAACTGTTCGCGGTCACATGTAATCTTCATGAGTTCGTCTTTCTGCAAATCCGAGCGAAGTGTTTTCGTAGCGACTTCGCCGCTCGTGTTTTGTAAGTCCTAAGTAGTCATTCTTTTAATTTAGCAGTAGTAATATTCTGCGGCCTACAACTGTCGATAGATGTGGTTCGAGCTGTGTTACACAGCTGGTTATTGGTGTTTATGCCGCGCGGGACAACGTCAACGATGGTGGATAACTAGTCGATGAATGGTTGCGTCCTCGTGAGTGGTGTGTTTGTCGATAGCGTGTTTGTGTTGTTCCCGAACCAACGAAGTCGATATCCAGCGAAGAGGTGAACATCGCCGAACCGACCGTGGACAAGTTTTCCACTTCAAATGGTGAATTGTCGCGAATTTCGAAATTGCTGATCATTCGAACGCAGCTCCCACTTCAGTCGCTGCTCGGGCGAATCCAGCATCGGTGTCGAGCCACTCCTTGGCGCGTTGAAAGGCGTGCATTGTAGTCGTGTGATCGCGTCCACCGAGGTTCTGTCCGATGACTTGGAAGCTAGATCCGAGCAGCGTGCGGATCAGATATACAGACAACGCGCGAGCACGAACCACCGTTTTTCGCCGCGAGTTGCCGATCAACTCGCGGACGGTCACGCTGAAGTACTTGGCGACTTGTTTGTTGATGTCTTTGACGGTCACCTCGCGAACATCGTCAGTTCGTGAAACGATGCGATCAACGGCGTTTGTCGCTGTATCATCGGCGTGTTTGGAAAAGCAACGCAACTCGGCGATCGCTGCCGCCAGATCTTGGACCAGCAACGGTTTCGATCGCTGGCGATTTGAATCAGTCGTCAGACGCTGACTAACTTGCGGCGGAATCACAACATCGTTCTGTTGTGCCAATTCGGCCAGGATGACGCCGCGTGTCGCCGCCGCCGGCGGGACCATGGGAATATGCAAGCCACTTGACAACCGACTGGCAAGCGTGGGTAACAGCGAGTTGAATTCGTTTAACCCAGATCGCGAGGAGACGATAACTTGACCGTCGCGTTCTAGCAGACAATCGATGGTGTGAACTAATTCTTGTTGTGCGAGCGGTTTCCCGGTTAGTTCGTGCAATCCATCGAGAACAAACAGGTCGACCGAACGATGTGCGGTGCGAACATCGTCCAGCGAATCGACATCGACGCCATTGGCGATCGCGCGAGCGTAATCCGCGCCGGTCAGCCACAAGCTGCGTAATTCGGCGAAGGCGATCCGCGACGCATCGACCAAACAAAGCAGCAAGTGAGTTTTGCCAACGCCCGAAGGTCCGGAGATGAACAACGGGTTGAAGCGTACCCACTGGTCGGTGACAGACGCGGCAGCTAGTTGTGTGAGAGCGTTTTCAGGTCCAGCGATGAAGTGTCGGAGAGGCACAGAAGCTCGATCGCGCGGAGTGATCCTACTGCCGCGAGAACGGGCGACAGGACTAACTCCGTTCGAGTTTCTTCGAGGGATGGAAAAGACGCTTCCGACCACTCCGACTCCGTCCGTTGGTGCGTTATGTTGCTTGAAAACGAAAGCTTGAGACAAACTGCGGATTATAGAGGTTCCTCGTACGGCTTGCGAGCCGTCGCAGCAACTTTTTGAGTCGGTTAGTTGTGCTCTAAGGTCTTATAAACACCCAGGATGCGTTGTGACGCCAATTCGATGTCAGCAGCGGTCGTCAGCCGACTCAGACTGCTGCGGATCGAGCCCTCGATCACCGGCTCGGCCAGTCCCATCGCGATCAACACGGGTGACGGTTCACTCGATCCGCTGGCACAAGCCGATCCGGTCGAACACGCCACGCCCGCCATGTCGAGCGCCAGCACGACCGCTTGCCGATTCAGCCCCGGAAACGAGACATTCGAAGTGTGCGGTAGCCGCTTCGCGCCACATCCATTGATGATCAGCGAGGAGATTTCGGCTCGGAGACGAGCTTCGAGCAGATCACGTAACGAACGCATCCGCCGTTCGTGTTCGGCGGCATGCTCGGCCCACATTTCCAGAGCGGTGAGAAATCCGAGTGTCAGCGCGACCGGTTCTGTTCCCGGCCGGAGGCCTTGCTGTTGGAATCCTCCAGCCATCATCGGTGCCGGAGTAACATCGTGCCGCACCAAGAGGCCGCCGATTCCAACCGGTCCGTGCAGCTTGTGAGCCGCGACCGAAAGTGCGTCGACGCCGAGTGCTCGAAAGTCGACCCGGATCTTGCCGACGGCTTGAACGCCGTCACTGTGGACGAGGATCCCTCGCTCACGAGCCAGGCAGGCGATTTCCTCGACCGGTTGAAGAACGCCAGTCTCGTGATTTGCCAGCATGACACTGACCACGCGAGTCCGTTCGTCAAGGAACTCGCTGAGCGCATCCGCTTGAACGACACCATCGCTATCGACCGGCAGACGACGGACTTCGACTCCACCGCGCGCCAATTGCTGAGCCGTTTCCGAGATGCTGGGGTGTTCGATCGGCGAGATGACGATGTTAGCGTCTCGGCCGCCAGCGGCCAGCCCGCGTAGCGCCAGGTTATTCGACTCGGTTCCGCCGCTGGTCAGGATGAAGCGATCCGGCTTCAGGCCCGTCGTCTCGCCGCCGAGCAGCTGGGTGATTCGCTCGCGTGCATCTTCCAGCACACGGCGTGCTCGTTGGCCGCTCTGGTGTTGACTAGCTGGATTCACGTACCCCGCACGATGAGCCTCGTTGATAACCTCGGCCACTTCGGGAAGCATCGTGGTGGTCGCGTTGTTGTCGAGATAGATCTGTTGCATGACTTCTATTGTAAGGCTTCGTCGGCGCAGCCCAATACAAGCACGACGCGCAAGTTTCTATGTTGCGCCGTTTCAACGCCGAAACATTTTGAAGTGGCGTCAGTTCGCTTTTGCCGAGCGAGGCCGGTAAACTCAAGGGCTGTCAATTCGCGGCTTCTTGAAGGTGACCCATTATGCGTTCTCAAAGATCAATCCGGTTGTTCCAGATCGTTCGCACTTTACTGTTGGCCGCGGCTGCCGCGTCGATGGCGAACCCGGTTTCGGCGGATGAAGCCACGCTGAAGCTGGCGGCCCGCCAGCAGGAGCCGCAAGACTCCGGTGAGTTTAAGGTTGCCGAGACGGCGCTGGCTTGGGACGCCAAGAAGACCGCGATCGTGGTTTGCGATATGTGGGACAAGCATTGGTGTGCGGGAGCGACGAGACGTGTGGCCGAGATGGCACCGCGGATGAACGAAGTCATCGTGGCGGCTCGCGATCAAGGTGTCTTGATCATCCATTGTCCGAGCAGTTGCCTGGATTTCTACAAAGACACCCCGATGCGGAAGCTGGCCGAGCAAGCTCCGGTTGTCGAGACGAAGATCCCGCTGGAACGTTGGTGCCATCTCGACACGAACCACGAGTCGGCGTTGCCGATCGACGATTCGGATGGCGGCTGCGATTGCTGGCCACAATGCAAGAACTATCAAGCGTGGACGCGGCAGATCGACGCGATCAAGATCCGCGAAGGCGACGCGGTCACGGACAGCGCCGAAGCCTACTTCTTGATGAAGCAACGCGGGATCGACAACGTCATCGTCATGGGCGTGCATACGAACATGTGCGTCTTGGGGCGTCCCTTCTCGATTCGCCAGATGGCAAACCAAGGTCAGAACGTCGTGCTGATGCGTGACATGACCGACACGATGTACAACTCCCGCATGAAGCCCTTCGTGCCGCATGTGAAGGGCACAGACTTGGTCATCGAGCACATCGAAAAGTATTGGTGCCCCACGATCACGTCGACTGCTTTGACAGGCAAGCCCGCATTTACTTTTGCGGAAGCCACACAGCCGCACGTCGTGTTTATGATCGGCGAACGTGAGTACGAAACGAACGTCACGTTGCCTGAGTTCGCCAGGAAGCAACTGCAGCCGCGCGGTGTACGCTGTACGATCATTCACGCTGACGAATCGGACAAGAACAACTTTGCGGGGCTCGCGGCACTGAAGACCGCGGATCTTTTGTTTGTCAGCGTCCGGCGTCGCTCGCCGCCGAAGGAGCAATTGGACTTAGTACGTGAATACGTTGCGGCGGGCAAGCCGGTCGTCGGCATCCGCACGGCCAGCCATGCCTTTCACACGAAAGGCGATCATCCGGACGGGCATGACGAATGGCAGGAGTTTGACGCAGAGATTCTCGGGGGTGACTATCACGGCCATCATGCGAATGGCATCACGAGTGTTTTGAAGGTGGCCGAAGGAGCGCCAGGGCATCCGATTCTCGCCGGCGTGTCAGTCGACTCGTTCACGGGAGGCGGTTCGCTCTATCAAGTCAGCCCCTTAGCAAAGACGACTTTGCCTTTGGTCATCGGCAGTATTCCCGATCATCCGGCGGAACCTGTTGCGTGGACGCACCAACACGGCAAGAGCCGGGTGTTTTACACATCGCTGGGACACGTTAACGATTTCAAGAGCGAAGCTTTTAACCGGCTGTTGGCGAATGCCGTGTTTTGGGCGCTCGATTATCACGCCGATGAATGACAATGACGTTACCCCCGAGGAGCCCGTTTCGGTGACGGAGCCTGGCGGACCGGCGGTGCGTGTGCTGCTCGTCGAAGACGGCCTCGTAAATCAACGTCTCGCGGTGGGCATTCTGAAGCGCGCCGGGCATCACGTCACCGTGGCCGAAAATGGTGACATTGCGATTCGCTGTTGGGAAGAACAGCCGTTCGACATCATCTTCATGGACGTCCAGATGCCGGTCATGGACGGATTTGAAGCGACCGCCGTGATTCGGCAACGAGAAGCCGCATCGGCGAAACGGATTCCAATCATCGCCATGACCGCTGCCGCCATGCAGGGTGACAAGGAATGTTGCCTGACTGCCGGCATGGACGATTATGTTAAAGTGTGACTTGTTTAGCAGTTTGCCTCGACTCATTCTTCCGCGCCGTCCTCGGCGCAACGCTTCACGAGCACGACCTCGGTACCGGTCTCGTTGAAACGAACTTCGTCCAAATGCGAACGCATCAGCATAAAGCCCCGCTCGTCGGTGGTGTTCAGCGCGTCGAGGTCTTCGACGTCGGGGACCGCGGCCGCGTCGAACACCGGCCCGTCGTCCGGTTGTGCCCGGAGCGTAAAACGAGCCTTGTGGCGATCGATGCGAACGACGAAGAGAATCGTTCGATCGCGGTAGAGCGCGTTTTGCAGAGCTTCTTTCAAACCGACACCCAAGCGAAACGTTTCGGTTGCATCAAACAACTGCATCCCACCGACGATCTGCTGTAAGTACTCGACCAGCGGGCCGAGCAACGCCATCTCGTTAGGCAAGTCCAGCTCGAACTGGACAACCTTAAAGCACTCCAACAATTTGCCGTGCGTCCGTTGAGCTTGTTGCAACGACAGCAGATCATGAGTCGTCTTGAGCAGCCAATCTTTCAGCATCCGTTTCGGGACATAGCTGGCCGCGCCTTGGGCCAAGGCGTTCATGGCAACGACTTCCGTGCCACCGCCCGTCATGATAATCACGGGGACGTCAGGATGGTCGACGCGAATGGTCGTTACCAATTGCAGCCCGTTGATGTCAGGCATCATCAAGTCAGTCAGCACAAGATCGATACCGCCGGCGCTTAAGCGATCGAGCGCAGCGCGTCCGCCATCAACCGTTTCGACCGTGAGCTGTGAATCCTCGGCGAGAATACGTTTCGCGAGTTCGCGATCGAGCGCGGAATCATCAACGATCAAGACGGTGGTCATGACATGTCTCCTCGTGCAATGGCCTCGATTGGATAGTTAACGGCGTCGTCGTTCACAGTCCTCCGCACGCCGAGCTGCCGCTCGAAATATCTTCCGTGAACTTGCGGGCTACGAAACCCAACGACCGGGGCTCGTGGCATCGCCAAATTCGTCGTCTTGCGGGACTTCGAGGATCAGCTGAGATGTCTCCAAGGGCCGTCTATTCCACGTCGCTTACATCCGTTATCGCACAGTCCGTTGTTACCAAAACACGATTGTAAAACTGCGTAGGATGGACTTCCAGTCCGTCCTTCAACGCCTTTCCGCGTGACTGGACGTCCATCCTACGCGGCTGCGGCACCGCCACCTTACCATGAAGGTTACGCCGCTGCTTGTCAACGGTTGGTCGACGTCATTCGCTGCTTGTCACTGGGCAACGGATACATCTGACTTCGATCCGGCGTATACTGGCAAGCTGTATCAGCTTCGTTGGAAGTCCCACAGCGGCCTGGATTCACAAATGACTCGGCGATACCTCGCGACCTGCGTGACGGTTCTCTGCGGACTGACAGCTTGCGGTGTGGTCGTTTTTGGACAGGCTGAACGGCTGGACCCACAACATGCACGCGAAATGGCAGTCGGGCGAGAGCTATTCAAGGGCGAAGTACGAACCGTGTTGGTCGGGCGATGCCTGAAGTGTCATGGCGGCGCGAAGACCAAAGGCGAATTCAGTCTGGCGACGCGCGAAGAGCTTCTCAAGGGAGGAGCCAGCGGCCCGGTGATCGAGCTGCGAAAGTCGTCGGCGAGTCTGCTCGTGCGACTGATTTCGCATGAAGACGAGCCGCACATGCCGGCAGACGGTGCCAAGCTCGATCAGCGGCAGATCGATGCGATCGCCAAATGGATCGATCTCGGCGCTGCGTACGACAAGCCGCTTCGCGGGACGGACGACGATGAAGATCCGCTCGCCTGGACGCAGCGAACGATTGACGAATCGGCCCGCGGTTTTTGGTCGTTTCAACCGTTGCGCAATGCCGAGCCGCCGAAGATCGCTGACGACTCGGGGGGGCGGACGGATATCGATCGCTTCGTGCTCGCGAAGCTGAAGGAAGCCGGAATCACTCCGAACGCGCCTGCTTCGCGGCGGGCGCTGCTGCGGCGGGCGTACTTCGACCTGATCGGCCTGCCGCCATCACTCGAAGAAGTCGAAGCGTTCATCGCGGACGAAGATCCCCAGGCGTACGAGAAGTTGCTCGATCGATTGCTCGCCAGCAAACACCACGGCGAACGCGTCGGCCGGCATTGGCTTGACATCGCGCGGTTCGGCGAGAGCCACGGGTTTGAGCAAGACTACGATCGGCCACACGCTTATCACTATCGCGACTTTGTGATCAAAGCCTTCAACGCCGACATGCCGTTCGACCAGTTTGTCCGCTGGCAGCTCGCGGGTGACGAGATCGAGCCCGAGAATCCGTTAGCCATGATGGCCACCGGTTTCCTGGGTGCGGGCGTCTTTCCGACGCAGCTGACCGAAAAGGAATTCGAGTCGTCGCGATACGATGAACTCGATGACATGATCTCGACGATGGGCAACGCGATGCTGGGCGTGACCATCGGCTGTGCCCGCTGCCACGATCACAAGTTCGATCCGATTCCGGCTCGCGATTACTACCAGCTCCTCTCCGCATTCCGTACGACGATTCGCAGCAACGTCGAGATCGATCTCGATCCAGCCGGGACGGCGGCGGCGTTGGCGAAGTGGGAAGCCGACCGCGCGCCGCTCCAACAAGCCTTGAACGCCTTCGAGCAGGACGAATTGCCCGCTCGATTCGAGAAGTTCGTTGAAACCGTCCGCGCCAAGTCCGCGAGCGACGACCAGCCAACGACCAGCGACGCTCCGTGGATCACGCTGGTGGCTTCGAGCCTTCGCAGTGAGGGGGGAACTAGCTTCGCCGCCCAGAGCGACGGCTCGTATTTGGCCGGTGGCAACAATGCCGACTTCGACGTTTACACCTTTGAAACGGAAACCAGCCTGCAGAACATCAACACGTTGCGGCTGGAAGCACTCGCCGATGATTCGATGACGAAACGCGGACCCGGACGAGCCGCCAACGGAAACATGGCGCTAAGTCGAATCAGCATGTCGATCCAGCCGCTGGAAGGAGCGAAAGAGCCCATTGACGTGAAGCTGCTCGCCCCGCAAGCGACTTTCCAGCAGAACGAATCGAGCCTTTCGATCGCCAGCTCACTCGATGACGATCCGCAGTCCGGCTGGGCCGTCGATCCGAAGTTCGGCGAAGATCATGCCGCGTCGTTTGGGCTTGAAAAGCCGATCGGCTTTGCCGAGGGAACGCGACTGGCGATCCGGCTTGAATTCAACGTCAACAACAAACACAACATGGGCCGCTTGCGGCTCGCGGTCAGTTCGTCGAGCGAGCGGCCGGCTTTGGATGCCAAAGCGATCGCACAGCCGGATGCCGAGTTGCAACTGCTCAAACTTCCCGTCGGCGTCGAACTCACCGAAGCGCGCCGCAACACGTTGATGGCGGTTTACAAGAAGACGGACGAGGCGTGGCGAGCACTTAACAATTCGCTCCGGCAGCATCTTTCCGCCAAGCCGCAACCGAAGCTGACCACGGTCATGGTCAGCAGCGAAGGCGTCACGCCGATTCCGAATCACGGCGACGGCCGCGGCTTCCCGCATTTCTACAAGGATGCCTTCTTCCTGAAGCGTGGCGATGTGAATCAGAAGCAGGGCGTCGCCACCGAGGGCTTCCTGCAAGTCCTGATCCGCGCCAATTTGCAAAACGGCGACGACGTGGCGGCAGCCTGGAAGCGTTCACCGCCCGAGGGCTCGCGAACGTCGTGGCGCCGCCGCGCGGTCGCCGACTGGATGACGGACGCCGAACATGGTGCGGGACAGCTGCTCGCCCGCGTGATCGTGAATCGGTTGTGGCAACAACATCTGGGACGAGGAATCGTCGGCACACCGAACGATTTCGGGTTTCAAGGCGAACGACCGACGCACCCTGACCTGCTCGATTGGCTGGCCGGCGAATTGATCAGGAACCAATGGCGGCTGAAACCGGTTCGCAAATTGATCATGACCAGTTCCGTCTATATGCAGGACTCGAACTACAGTGACGCAAGTGCCAAGATCGACCCGAACAATCTGCTGCTGTGGCGTTTTTCACCACGAAGACTGGAAGCCGAGATCATTCGCGATGCTCTACTCGCCGTCAGCGGGCTACTCGACGAGACGCAATTCGGTCCCGGTACGCTCGACGAAGCGATGCGCCGCCGCAGCGTCTACTTCATGATCAAGCGCAGCAAGCTAATTCCGTTCCTGCAAGTCTTCGACACGCCCGAGCCGTTGGCCAGTGTCGGTCAGCGCCCCAGCACCACGATCGCGCCGCAAGCGTTGATCTTCATGAACAACCGGCTGGTCCGCGAGTATGCGAAAGCTTTCGCGCAAAGAATCGCGGCTGATGATACCCTCGCGATCGAATCGACCGTTCGCCGAGGTTACTTGTCGGCGCTCGCCCGGCAGCCAACCGACGATGAACTCACGGCCTCGACGTCGTTCGTCGAGCAACAGATGGCATCGTACGACGGCGAGCCTCCCTCGAAGGCCCGCGTGCTCGCGGTCACGGACCTCTGCCAAGTGCTGATGAGTCTTAGTGAGTTTTTGTACTTGGACTGATGTGTTTCACGCGCACCGAATGAATACCATGAATGACCTGACATACAATCGCCGGCAGATGCTGGCACGATCCGGTGCCGGAGCCGGCTTCTTAGGGCTGACATCGCTGCTCGGCAGTGAAGGGTTGCTCCGTGCGGCGAGTGAAGCCAGCTCGCTCGATCCGCTGGCCCCGCGACGACCGCACTTCGAGCCCAAGGCGAAGGCGGTTATATGGCTATTCATCAATGGAGGACCTAGTCACGTCGATACCTGGGATTTTAAACCGGAACTCGAGAAGAGCGACGGCAAGGAGTTGGAGGGCTTCGACAAATTCACCGGGTTCTTCTCCGGTTCGGTAGGGCCGCTCATGAAGTCGCCGTTTGCATTCGCGCAGCATGGCGAATCAGGCAAGTGGGTCTCGGAGATCTTTCCGAATCTGTCCCAGCACGTCGACAAGATGGCCTTCGTCCACTCGGCCTACGCCAAGTCAAACAACCACAGCCCGGCGTTGTTCATGGCGAACACCGGTTTCACGCAGATGGGCTACCCGTGTGTCGGTTCGTGGGCCACGTATGGGCTCGGCAGCGAGAGCCGCGATCTGCCGGCGTTCGTTGTTATGTCGGACCCCAAGGGCCGCGGTCTGCCGAAAGGCTACTCGTTGAATTGGGGAGCGGGTTATCTGCCGAGCGTGTATCAAGGGACGTGGCTCAAGCCCAGCGGCGATCCAATCGACAACTTGAATCGGCCCCAGGAGTTGAACGACTCCCGGCAGCGGGCACAGCTCGATCTATTGGCACGTCTCAATCAAGACCACTTCGACGAGAACCCCGCCGAGAAGGAACTCGCCGCGCGGATCGAGAGCTTTGAACTTGCCTATCGCATGCAATCCGCCGCGCCGGAGGCATTGGATGTCGATCGCGAACCAGAACATATTCAAAAGTCGTATGGCCTGGAGGATGAGCGGTGCGGCCACTTTGCGCGGCAGTGTTTGATCGCCCGCCGGATGGTTGAACGGGGCGTGCGGTTTGTGCAAATCTATTCCGGCGGCATGGAGAACCAACGCTCGTGGGACGGCCACAACGACATTCAGGGCAATCATTCGCAGTTCGCCGGCGAAACGGACAAGCCGATCGCGGCCTTGCTCGGCGATTTGGCGCAGCGCGGATTGCTTGATTCGACGCTGGTGATCTGGGGCGGCGAGTTCGGACGCTTGCCCGTCGCACAGAAGTCCGAAAAGCCGGGCCGCGATCACAATCCACATGCCATGACCTATTGGTTCGCGGGCGGCGGCGCGAAAGGGGGCACGTCCTACGGCGCCACCGACGAGGTCGGACACAAGGCGGTCGACAAGCGAGTCAACCTGCACGATTTGCATGCCACGATCCTGCATCTGCTTGGCATGGAACACAAGCAACTCACCTACCGCCACAACGGCCGCGACTTCCGTTTAACCGATGTCGAAGGCCAAGTCATCCACGAGATCATTGAATCTTGAGCTTACAGCGCACACTCGAACCCGAAGTCATGGACACGCCCGAGGAAGCTCGTGACTACAACGAGATGGATCACTCGGAAGTCAACCGCATCTTTGTTGATGACCTTCTGGCGTGCGGTGAGATCGCCGGTGATATCCTCGATCTTGGAACCGGAACGGCGTTAATCCCCATCGAGTTGTGCGCGCGAGTCGAAGCGTGCCGAGTGATGGCGAGTGAAATGTCGGTAAGCATGCTCGATCTGGCCGTCTATAACTTGGCCGTTAGCCCGGCGGGCGGGCGGATTCAGCTCGATCAAGCCGACGCCAAGCAATTGCACTACGATGACGACCAGTTCGATGTCGTCATGTCGAACAGCATCGTGCATCACATTCCCGAGCCGGTCGCGGTCCTCCGCGAAGCCGCACGAGTCGCCAGGCCGGGCGGATTGCTGTTCTTTCGCGACTTGATGCGTCCGGCACAGTCGGAAGACGTGAGCCGTCTGGTGGCGACTTACGCCGCCGGAGCGAACGAACACCAGCAGAAGATGTTCGCTGATTCGCTGCGAGCCGCTCTTTCGTTGGAAGAGATTCGGAAGCTTGTTTCAAGCCTCGGATTCAACGACGACACCGTCCAGGCGACCAGTGACCGTCATTGGACGTGGATCGCACGTCAGCCGCTCTAACGCGACCTTGGACTGCGCTCAGATTACAGAAGGCAACACAGACAACGAAGTGTTGATCGAGATCTTCGTTTCCTCCGTTCACTTCTGTTCAAAGGGACAGATCAGCTAGCCCGGATTATTCATCAGCCGCCTGGCGATAGCCTGCGGTTCTCGCGAACATCGAGAGAACCGCACGCTAGCGCGTGGCGGCTGATTTGCGCGGTGTGTTGGGCAACATAGCCGTAACTCTTTTTACAAACGTATGTTTCGAAGAATGCTGATCGGTTCATGAATAATCCGGGCTAGCGCTCCGGCACCGGCAAAGTTGCATGAGCAACAAGGACAACCAGAAGTTGTGATCCCATTTCAGAGGTGCCTGGATGTGGCGTTCAAGTGTCGCGATGCAAGGCCTAGTTCGCCGCTTCCGTCACGTGAACGTCGATCGTCTGTTTGATTTTCTGCTCGATGGACTGGCCGCCGATCGCGATGGCCATGGTCATGTGTTGCTCGAGCGTCGAATGCGCGACGCGCCCGGCTTCGGTGTCGAAGTGGATTGTGCCCTTGGCGGACTGGTCCTTCAATGTGACCAGCGCGTCATCGCCTTTGGGCAACGTCATGGTCAGGTCGACGTTGATGCGTTCGAGTTTCTTGCCCTCGACGACTTCGGGACCCGCATAGGTCAACTTGGAAAGAACCTTCATCTTGCCAATCTGCGTCAGTTCGTTCTCCGTCTCAATCGTCCACGATTCGCCCTGTTCGAGCGCCCCTTCCGGGAAGTGGTGGGATCCTTGCTTGATCATCTTGACCAATCCCTCTTTGGAAAACATCTCGCCCAACTGATCAACACCCGGGATGGACTGCAACGCTTCCACGGCGGAATCCGGAACCTCAACCTTGTCGATATTGCCCGACGCTGACATCGTCAGCGTGAATTATGTGGCTGCGAGCGCCTTCAGCGCGGGGGCGAAGAGTGCGCCGATCCCCGCCAATTCCTGGGGGTCGTCCGAATCGAATTTGAAGCCATTGCCCATCGCGTCCATCTTCATCCGGACGCGTGTAAAATCCTGCTGGATCGTCGCGGTGCCTTGATCGTCGACAGCCGTCACATGCCACGTCGCATCGATCGTCTGGTTCATCTTCGTCTCGATGTCCAGATCGCCCACCTTGGCGTTCATTGTCATGTTTTGCTCGACGACCTGGGCCAGCCGTTGCCCCTGCTGAAATTTCCAACGCAACGTGGTTTGGGCCGGCAGCAATCCCGTCGAAGCGAGAACGAGCAACAACGTCGAACCGGCCAAGCCAAGCGACAAAAGAGATGTACGCGACATAGTAATGTTCCTTGCGTTGGGGGATCAGAGTTTGGAGGTGATTCGAAATCAACGAGCGAATGTTCCCCCATCATAACCGACTCACGGCGTGGCCGCACCGGCGCGCAAACCGGCCGCCTTCAGAAAACAGGTCGTTCGCGGATGTGGCGTTCGAATCGTGCGACGACACGTTTTGGGTTGTGGGCAGGAGCGGCAGACGTTGATGCTAATTGCCGCCACGTTGCAAACTTCCGAAGTCTTCGGAGACTTCGAAAGATTTTGTTTTCGGCTCGATCACCCTACATCAGTCGTCAGCGAATTTATTGTTATCGCAACACGATTCCAGCCACAAATCTTCTGTCGCGGCACGCGGCGCTACGTGGCCTTTCGCTCCGCGAAAGGAAAGATTCTGTTCGCGGAGCGAACAGCCACGTACAAGCTGCGGCCCCGCCGCCCTCCGGCCGTTGGCGTCAAAAGATTTCCTGAACGTAGGCGTTCGTTGCTCGCAAGGCCTCGGCGTAGCGGACGCCGCAGGTCTGGCCGCGGTACATCGCGAGTGTCTCTTTCGCACGCTGTGCGCCGTCATGTTGGCTGGCGTCGTAGGGCTCGTTGCGGACGAGAGCCATCAACCGGCCTAGCCAATCGATCGCCTGCGGCCACTCGTCGCTGACGTCGACAAACGTGTCGGGCTCGAAGCCGATGGTGTGTCGCGGGCCGTTGTCGTACATGTAGATCTGGCGCGGCCCTGTGAAAGCACGCCCCGGCTCCAGCATCCGGTCGCCGTGACGCAGCGCGATGTCGCTGAGCTGTGAAGCGACGACGTGATCTGAGTGACGATCATGAGGCCACAGCATGAACGCGACGTCCGGTGCGATCTCGGCGATCGCCGACGCGACCGCGCGTTTCGTGGCTTCGTTCACCTCGTAGTTGATGCTCGCGAAATCCAGAAACCGCATCTCGGCTCCGTAATCCTTGCAGATCTCGATCGTGCCGTCGACCAATTCCCGCGCGCGGCCTTGAACCGGTTTCCAGTTGCGGTAATCGCCGATCAACGACAGAATGACGACGCGATGATTCTTGCGGATCGCCTTCAGCAGGATACCGGGAATCCCAAACGGGCAATCGTCGTAATGGGCACCGATGCCGAGAATCGTCTTTGACATGTTATCCTCGCGTTTCGACTCGGGGTAATGCAACATCGGTAGGATAACGCCGCTCGCCTATGTACGATGGCCTCCCAAGGCCGTCGCTCAGCTGCGACGCGACGAATCAACGGCCTTGGAAGGCCATCGTACAAAAGAAAACGCCACAGCTGACGCGAGGCGTTCCGCGATCGGGTATTCTAGACAGCCGACGTTTGGCGGTACACAACTCAAACTGCGAGGAACGGATCATGAAATCGATCTTGCTGGCTGGTGCTGTACTCGGATTGGTCGCGACGATTCAGCCGCCTTCCACTGCCGCGGCGGAACCGCTTGATTTTCTAGCGGACCACGAGTTCTTTCGCCTGCCGGACTCGATCAAACTCGGCGCTTGCTCGGGCGTGGCCGTCGACAGCAAGGGAAATGTTTACCTGTTCCATCGCGGCAAGCAACCGATTATCCGCCTCGATGCCGACGGCAAGTTTCTCAGCTCCTGGGGTGATGATGTAATCGGCTCGGCTCATGGGCTGCGGATTGATGCGGAAGACAACGTCTGGGTCACGGACATCGGCGACCATCAGGTGCTGAAGTTCAGTCCTGATGGGAAACTTCTGTTGGCCTTGGGCAAAGCGGGCTCGGCCGGCGACGCCGTCGACGAATTCAATAAGCCAACCGACGTCGCTTTCGGCGCTGACGGCGAGATTTATGTGACCGACGGTTATGGCAACAACCGCGTGCTGAAGTTCACTCCCAACGGCGGCTTTCTCGCGCAATGGGGCGAAGCGGGTGACGGTCCCGGGCAATTCAACTTGCCGCACACGGTCGTCATCGATCAAAGCGGCCGCATCATCGTGGGCGATCGCGAGAATGATCGGGTGCAGGTTTTTGAAAGCAGCGGAAAACTCGTGGCCGTCTGGCCGGGCTTCGCGCCGTTTGGACTGGCCTTTGACGGGCAAGGCCATCTGTTCGTGGCTGATGGCCGCGCGAACAGGGTGCTACAGCTCGACGACGAAGGCCAGGTCGTGCGGTCTTGGGGAAAGGAGGGGACCGCGCCTGGCGAGTTCCAACTGCCGCACATGCTGGCCGCCGACGCGAGCGGCAACCTGTACGTCGGCGAGATCAAAGGCGAACGGTTTCAGAAGCTGATCCGGCAGTAACTTGCGAGGCGAACGGAGCACGATCTCCCGGTTGAAACCTGAGGAAGTTCTTGCGTCGATACATCCAGAACGCGATCAGCTGTCGTAGTGGTGGCTTCCAGCCGCCACATATTCAGCGGCGGCTGGAAGCCACCGCCACTTCAATA
>JAQBZB010000308.1 GCA_027622275.1 Planctomycetota bacterium
CGGTCCGTCCGCTCCCGTCGTCCGCGACGATGAGTTGTGGTTCTATTACACCGGCATCAAGCACTATGGCTTTGTGGCGTCCGGCAACGAACCCGGCTACGACGACTACTATCCCGACAAAGGCGCCGTGTGCTTGGCTGTGCTGCGACGCGACGGTTTTGTCTCACTCGATGCGGGCGAAGAAGCTGGCACGCTGCTAACCAAACCGTTCGTGCTCGCCGGTACAACGCTGCATGTCAACGTCGATGCCAAGTCTGGGGAACTGGGTGTCACCGTGCTGGACGGAGACGGCCAGACTGTCGCCGTCGCTGAACCGTTCACAGGGGATCAAACCCGCGCGGTGCTCCGTTGGAAGTCCGGAGATCTAAACAGTATCAAAGGAAAGGCCGTGAGCCTGCGGTTGTCGCTGCGTAAAGCGCGACTCTATTCGTTTTGGTCTGAATAGTGAGGGTCGGCGACAATCGACAAGAATCAACAGGAGTTACCCGTCGCGAGCGATCAGGACGGTTTTGACGAGACAAGTCTATGAAACCCACACTCACTCTCTTCACCAATCGTCTCCTCTCCCTCGTAACAATTTTCGGAGTCACGCTGCTGGCAACGGTCGTTTCCGCAGCGGTCAGTTCACGCATAGTGAGTGACGGCAGCAGGGAGCTGGTGGTGATCGCCAACGACCATCTGGAGTTGACCTTCGAGCCAGCGCGGGGCGGGCGCTGCGTCCGATTTGTGTTCAAGGAGAATGGCGAGCAGATCCTTGGCAGCGACGACGTGTCCGGCATGTTTCTCGATCACTGGGCCAAATACCCCTGGCCAAGCGGATTGATGTGGCTGCCCTACGAAGCGAAGCTCGTCGGCGACGGCAAGACTCGGGTCGGACTGCAGCTTCAGCTCACGGTGCCATCGACAGGCGGCGGCAAGGGCGAACAGAGCGCCGAATCGTCGCTGAAGGTTCCGACTTCGCCGGATCTGGTCGGGCTGGTGGTGAGCAAGACCGTCTGGCTGAACTCGGACAACGACGTGATCGTGGTGGACCAGGAGTTCAGGAACCCAACCGCCGAGTCCCGGGCCGTGGCACCCTACATCCAGCACAACCTGGGCATCGGCGGCAGCGCCTACAAGGATAATTGGTATCTGCCCTCTGGCCAGGGCGTTGTCGTCAACCTGCAGCCGGACGCCGAGGGCGGCAAGAGCATCGGGCCGGACTGGGTCCAGGACCCGACCGCCGGCTGGATCGCGGTGCGCGACCGCGCCACGGACAGCGGCCTGCTTTTCGCTTTCGACTACAACTACATCCAGAAGATCTACACCTGCGGTTCCACTGCCGAATGGTTCATGGAATCGGTGCCGGTGAGCCCAGGAAAGAGCTTCACCTTTCAGTACGTCATCAAGCCGGTGCAGGGCTTCAAGGACTTCGTCCACGGCTCGCGGCGCCTGGTGGCAGACCTCCGGCCCGACGAGAAGGACGGCAAGATCCACGTCACCCATGAGCTCGCGGCGACACTGGCGCCGCTCAAGGATCTCACAATCAGCTTCACCGTGACCGGCTGGAAGTCGAAGCAGGTCGTGGCCGAGAAGAGCTTCACCGTGGCCGCGCTCGGGTTCGACAAGTCAGTCCAGACTTTCGACTTCGATTCGGTGGCCCTGGCCGACGGCGTCGTGATTCGGGCGGTGGTACTGGCCGACGGGAAAGAGGAGCGGTACGAGTATTACTACGCCGGGGACAAGGCGGAATACGAACGCCGGTACAACTATTTCGCGACCAAAGGCGGGGCGTTGCCCGGCTCGAAAGGCGATGCCTACTTTCTCAAGCCGCCGCGCAAGCAGAAGGTGTTTGACAAGCCGGACTTTGCGAAGGTCGCACGGCCGACGGCGGACCAGTACAGGATCCTGGTGGTGTTCGGCCTGTTCACGCACATCCTGAACCTGGACGATGCGCTCGAGGGGTGGAAGAGTCGGAACGGGGCCGCGCCGGAGTTCACCTGGGCGAATTGCCCGCCGAACGCGATCGAGAGTTTTCCGGGCAGCTACGAGGAGCTGTTCTCCTATCACGCGGTGGTGCTGAGCGACGTCAACTTCAAGGCGGTCGGCGATGTCGGTTTCGAGATGCTCTGCGACTACGTGGAACAGGGCGGATCGCTGCTGGTCGTCGGCGGCCCGTACGCGCTGGGCAACGGCAAGTTCTCGGGCACGCGCTTCCTCGATGTGCTTCCGGCGACGCTGTCGGGTCCGTTCGACCTGAAATGGGCGGGCAAGGGCAAGTCCTGGGACCTGATGCCGGTGAAGGCGGACGATCTGCTGCTGCGGGGCGTGTCCTTCGCGCAGAAACCGAAGGTGTTTTGGCATCACTTCGTGACGCCAAAACCGGGCACGCAGGTGGTGTTGAAGGCGGGTGAACAACCGGCGCTGATTATTGGCAACTACGGCAAGGGAAAGATCTCGCTGCTGACCCTGAGCCCGACCGGCAAGGAAGGCGACGGCGAAATCGCCTGGTGGAGCTGGAACGGCTGGTTTCCGTTGGTGCGGAACGTCTTCACTTGGCTGGGGGAATGACGTGAAATCGAACCGATCGGACACCTCCGTCCCAACGCGGCGGAGCCGCAACCAATGTGGCGGTGTCGCTCCGCGACAACGCGTCGAGTTGCGGAGCAACTCGACCACAAAGATGCGCGCGCCGTGCGCGCATCACACAGGGTAAGACTCTACACGTCTGACCGCGTCCGACTTGTCCGCCAGCAAACAACAACAGGAGCCTGCCTTGAACCGAAAACTCTTGATGATAAGCCTGCCCTTTCTGTTCGGCATCGTCCTCATGAACGGCACTGGGTTCGGGCAAACACTCATCTTCAACTCGGAGATGGATGTTCGATCGCCTCAGGATCCCCGACCTGCGCCTTCCCACGTCGAGCAGCTTCGCGCCGGCGGCTGGGCCTGCCCCGACTCCGACAAGTGGCCGGCCTGGTGGTCGCCGCGCGGTTCCAACGTCTCGCTGGAGATGTTCGCCACGGGTGGCAAGCAGGGCGCCTACTCGAGGATAAGCGGCGGGGGTGGCTACATCGTCTGTCCTGCATACCCTCTGCAGCAATGGCGCGAATGGGTGAAGGAAGATCATGACCAGTACGGCGACAAGTTTCTGTTTTCCATCTGGGTACGCGGCAAGGGCGCGCTGCAAGTGCGTTTTGAAGCTTTCCGCAAGGCCGAAGACGGGAAGGATGTTGCGGTCAAAGGCCCTGGACCGTTCACGGTCCAAGTGAACAGCGAGGAGTGGGTGCGTTACCGCTGGGTGGTGCGCCCCGATGACGAGGTGAGGGTGCTCCATCCGGGAGTCGGTGCGCACGAAGGCACGGTCGATTTCGATGAGCTTTCGCTCTGGCCCGCGACACCCGCGGAGGCGCTGATCGTTGCCGAGCAGGAACGGCTGTACGGCACCGGCGCGCTAATCGAGAACCTGCGGTTTGCGACGGCGGACGCCGTGTTTCAGGAGCGCGCCGCCGCATACGCCGAGGCCATGAAAGTTTGGCGCGCCAAAGCGAAGGCGCTTGATAAAGCACTTGATCAGGCACTGGTCCGGAGCCTGGAGACGGCATTGACGTCGCTGGATCCCTATGTGTTGACGCCGGGGGTGCAGACCGTGTCCGCGGACCGTTACAACGACATGGCGCTGCTCACCCGCGTGCTGCGGAAACTGGCGGGCGCCGAGGAGCAGGCCATCCAGCCGCTCACGGCCACCCCGGCGAACTCGGTCGTGGATGCTCCCGGACTGTATCCCGGCCGGCGCGACCCGCGGCCCGAGGCCGTGACCATCACCCAAGTCCGTTCGAACAAGGTCCGCTACGTCGAAAACGAGGACGCCACGACCACGGCGACCGTCGTCAACAAAACAGCCGCGGCGGTCAACGGCACGATCCGAGCACGAATGATCGTGGACCTGGATACGGTCCGCGAGCTGGCCAGCGGCGCGTTCGCCCTGGCGCCGGGCGAAGAGAATACCTGGACGTTCAGCTACAACGTCGGGCCGGAAACCTACGGTCGGGCGATCGAGGTCGAGTTCGCTGCCGACAACGGCGAGACCCTCGATGCGTGGCGGGAGTATTATGCCGTGGCGGCCGAATACTTCCGCGTTCATCAGCACTGCTACAACAACGAGACCAAGTACTGGCCCGCGGACTTCTTCACTTTTTACTTCAACCAGTCGCACTATTTCGCCGCCGAGCCGACCAACTTCGGCATTGAACCCCATTCCGCCGAGGTTTATAAGGCCAGCAACGCCGGCTACGAGATCACTGCGCCCCACAGGCGAGTGCAGATTGCCCACAACAAACAGGTAGGCATCGCAACAACGTACTATGTCACCGCCGACTTCTCGGCCCAGATGGGCTACGAGCAGGCCCGTCAGCATCCGGAGTTTGTGCTGTACGACGAGGACGGGCAGTGGGCGGAAGACTCTATTTACGGCGGCTATCCCAACCCAATGGAACTCGCTTCACCGCTCGAGATCGGCCCGAAGCGGAAAGAACTGAAAACGAAGCCCTACCTCGACCGCCACTACACCCCCTGGCAGCACTGCATGGTGAACATGGCCAGCGAAGACGCCGTGGTCTGGGGTCTGGAGCGGATGAAGCAGTACGCCGAAGAGTGGGGATTCGACGGCATCTACTGGGACGGGTGCCTCGGCGTCGGCGCCGGCTTTCGTTATGACGGCGTCCGCAATGTTCCTGCGGGAAAGTATGAGGACTATGTGGCCCTGGGGGCGCGCAACCATCGCCTGTGGAATCAGATCCTCAAGCGCGACAATCCGTTGTTCGGCACCTGGATGAACTGGGGTCTGGAGGGGGCCACCGGGGATTTCGCGAGCAGGAACGGCATCACCATCTGGCTGGGCTCCGGAGTTGGGGGCGACGACCCGCTGGACGACAACGTGCGTGCGGCAACCGAAGGCAGGAATATCATGATGCTGGACGAGGCCGCAAGCTGCCAAGGCCTCGATTACCGTAAGCTGCTTGCGGCCCGGCTCGAAAGCCGCGACCACTATGTGCAGAAGTACGGCGTCACCCACCAGATCGGTCCGAATCTCTCGTCCGGCTGCGATCCGCAGGAACCAGGTCCGAGCAAATGGGGCTGGCCGTCTTGGAACCACCTCATCGCGATCTTCACCGCCACACAATCACACTTCGGTTCGTTCTTCGTGCCCAGTCATCGTCCGTTCCTGCAGTTCACCACGCGCTACTCGCGCTTCTTCTGGGCGCCGGACATCAGAACCGTGCCCGAGAAGGAAGCGGAGACGCTGCTCTCGGTGACAGCGCCGGAAGAGCTCTGGTGGACACGGCTTGTGTACCGGCGGCCAACCGACACGGGGTACGATCTGATCGTGCACCTGATCCGCAAACCGGCCACGGAGAAGGTGGACTACACCTGGGCCGACGAACCGCAGCCGCTGGCGGGAACGTTGGTCAACGTCGACCTTGGCAGCGCTACTCTCCAAACCGCCCACGCCTGCCGGCCGTACACCTTCGACGAGGAGCAACAGACTGTAGAGCATGCGCTGACGCCGGATGTCCGCACCGGCAAGGCCACCGTCGTGGTGCCGCCGTTCCGCTACTACACCATGCTCGTATTTCGCGCTGTGAATGGCGAATGAAACCATGTAATCTACTAACCACGACGCCTGCTACCGCGGCCCGATTGGCCGCAAGGTAATGAGCTTTTACATGTAATATGCGAACCGCGATGGAAGGCCGTTCATGACCAATTCCTCCCCGCTGCCGCGGCGACGCTTTCTGCAGGCCATTTTGTCGGCAGGCGGCGCTGGCCTTTCTCTTACCGACATTCTGCGTCAGCAGGCACTCGCGGAGTCGATGGGCAAATCGCCGGTTGACACGGCTGTAATCCAGATTTGGCTGGGCGGAGGCCCAAGTCAATTCGAAACATTTGATCCGAAACCAGCAGCTCCTGCCGAAATCCGCGGGCCGTACTCGGCCATCCAGACCAAGCTGCCGGGAATCTTGTTCTGCGAGACGATGCCGCGCACGGCGACTGTTCTCGATCGTGCGGCCATCATTCGCACGGTCCGACACGACACGAACGATCATTTCAGCGGCGCCCATTGGTGTTCCACCGGTTATCCCAGCAATACCAGTCGCTCCACGCATCCCTCATCAGGCGCAATTGCCTCTCGATTTCGAGGGGCGGCGAACCTCGGATTGCCCGCCTATCTGTTGCTCTCCGAAGAGCAGACTCGGAATCCGGAGATTGCAACGGTGATGGGAGCCGCACATCTCGGATCTCAGCATGCTCCGTTCACGATCATGCAAGATCCATTTGAATGGAGTTTTCAGCAGGACAAGGTTCTGCGTGCATCATCCAGTTTGAAACTCGCGGACGACCTGACGCTGTCGCGCGTCGCAAATCGGCGGTCGTTGTTGACGGGACTGGATCGTTTTACGCGCCAGGCGGATGCGACACGTGAGATGGACGGGATCGACATCTTCACACATTCGGCATTTAACATGTTGACGAGCGGTGCCGCGCGCCGGGCCTTCGACCTCCATGAAGAATCAGAAGCGACGCGAGATCGCTATGGGCGACACCGTTGGGGACAAATGGCGCTGTTGGCTCGACGGTTAGTGGAGGCGGGTGTGACCTTCGTCACGCTCAACACCGCGCCGGATTCACTGTGCTGGGACTGGCACCGCCATATCGTCAACGATAATCGGCCGGCGGACGGCTCCGACGGTCCGACCCGCGGCATGGACATCTCCGGGCCGCCGCTCGATCGGATGCTTTCGACCTTGATCGCGGACTTGTACGAGCGGGGCCTGGACCGCAAAGTCCTGCTGGTAGTCTGGGGAGAATTCGGCCGGACGCCGCGCGTGAACGCGACCGGCGGTCGCGACCACTGGGGCTCGCTGATGAGCACCCTCATAGCCGGTGGCGGTTTGAAGGTTGGCCAAGTGATCGGCACCTCCAACGCCAATGGCGAGGTTCCTTCCAGTCGACCTGTCTCGCCAACCGATGTCCTGGCCACCATCTACCGGCACTTAGGAATCGATCTGACCCAGCACACCGTCACCAACGCCGGCCGGCCGATCCCCATCCTTCCCGATGGAGCGCCGATCGCAGAACTGCTGTGATGAAGCACAAATCAAATCGACCTGCTTCAAATGGTCGGATGACACGACGGACTCTATTGGCGGCCGGCGCGACAGGGGCCAGTTGGCTTTTGAGCCATACGTTTACTCTCTCGCCGGAACTCGCGTTTGCGGCTGAATCTCATGATCGACTGCGAGTCACTGAGATTGAAGTCCACAACATTGCGGTCCCCTATGAGGATTGGATCGCTTATGAGTTGAACCATTTTTACGGCCCCACGAGCCGGACTGTCTACGTAGTGCATACGAACAACGGTCTGATCGGCCTCGGCGAAAGCGGTTCGCCGGAACCGGACGCAGTGCGAGAAAAATACATCGGCACCAATCCGTTCGATTGGGTGGGCGATGAAACGAGCCTGGGGTTGGGCATCGCGATGTATGACCTGATGGGCCAGGTCGCCGGCGTGCCCGTGTATAAACTCTTCGGCCAGAAGTATCGTTCCTGGATACCCGCAGCCTCCTGGACCGTCTCGACGCATCCCGAACGAATGGCGAATGCCGTCAAACGGTTTTCCGCCCGAGGCTACACGTGGATGAAGTACCATCTGTCGCCGTTTGAAAACGTGATCGATCAGATGGAAGCGATGCAGGCCGTCGCCCCCAAAGGATTCAAGATTCATCACGACCTCACGATGGGCGGAACCGACGATCATGTGTTTGAGCTTCTCGAAAAAATCTCGCGCTATCCGATCGCCGGCTGCTTTGAAGACCCGTTGCCGGAAAAGGACATCGACGGCTACCACGAATTGCGACAGAAATGTCGGCTGCCCATTCTGTACCACCACTCACCGCTGGGAGCGGGTTTTGAAACGCAGCGACGTGGCGCGGACGGCTACATTTTGGGGCACGCCAAGATTGGCGATGCAATCCGTCGAGCCGGTTTGTTCGCGCAACTGGAACTGCCGTTCTCACTGCAGAATGTCGGAGGCACGATCACGCGGGCCATGACGGTTCACATGCAGGCGGCCTTCAAGACGGCGCATTTGCATTTCAACAGCGATTCAGAAACCTGGAAAGCGGACATCGTGAAAGAACGTCTGGAGCCGGTCAATGGCCTGATTCGCGTGTCGGAACGTCCCGGCCTGGGATTGACGCTCGACCGTGACGAATTGGAACGCCTCAAGCAACTCAAACTTCCCGAACAGCCAAAGTGGATCATCAAGACCCGCTATGCCAATGGCACGATGATGTACAATCTCGCCGACCCCAAAGACTCGCTGTTCATGGTCCGCCCGGACAAACGCAGGCTGGCGACGCTCAACTACGACGCCCCTCTCTCTACCGAATACTGGGATCCGGACGACACGCCCGCCTTTCGTGCAATGTTTCAACGGCTCGAGAAAGAAGGAATGGTTCTGGAGCGTCTGTAGCCTTACTCTCGTGTTTACGGAGGTACCGTCATGAATGATGTGCAGAACGAACTTCGCCGCAGTAGTCGACTCTTCAGGAGGCTGGTCGGCTGCGTCGGCCTGTTCCTGGTGTTCGTGGTGGACTGCTGTGGCAACCGTGTCGCTTTGGGCGCTGCGCCGGAAGAGTCATACATCGCAGTTCGTAAGCCGCGGGCGCTGCCGCCGCGGATTTCGGCCGAGCGGATTCCGCTCGGCATTAGCGGCGACTACAAGCCGTCCCTGGCACTGCTGCCGGAGGGTGATCTGCTGCTTGTCATGTTCAACCAGGTCGACAAGGGCGAGGGGAAAGTTCGCGAAGAAATGATTCACTTTCGCTCGGCCGATGGCGGGAAGACTTGGGGCGAGCGACAGGTGCGGCCGCTGTTGGGACGCGAGCCCTATTTCAGCGTGCTGCGCGACGGAACATTGTTCCTCACAACGCACCTCTCGTCCCGCGATGTCCTCAATCCCGATGGCTACGTTCATAGTTACGTTCACCGCTCAGCAGACAGCGGGAAGACCTGGAGTACGCTGCGGATCGGCTCAGAAGATGTGCCGGGAGTCGCCGAGAAGACTTGGACGCACACCAGCCGCAATGTGCTGGAACTCCAGGATGGCACCGTGATTCTGGGAGTCTCCGCTGGCAGCAGCACGGACTATCTCTGGCGTTCGAAAGACAAGGGGCAGACCTGGGACAAGTCGCTGGTCTGCACCGTAGAAGGTTTCGACGTGAAGAAACAGGGATTTCCCTGGCACGCTGAAACCGTCTTCTGGCAGGCAGGCAACGGCGACATTCTGGCCATCGCGCGATGTCACTCCGGTGCGTTGCCAGCGCTGGGGAACACCGAGATCCCTGAAGGGAATGACAACGTGGAGCGGATGGCCCTGTTTCGTTCCCGCAACGGCGGCGGGACCTGGACCCTCGAGCCGGAGATGGGGAACGACTACGCCGAACACTACCAGGCGATCCTGCGACTGCAGGATAAACGCCTGTTGTTCACGTTTACCGTGCGAGCGCTCCGACCTCCACTAGGATTACAGGCCGTACTGGGTACGGAAACCGCGAATGGCTTCAAGTTCGATTTCAGGTCCGACCGGCTCGTGCTCGACGAGAAGACTCCCGCAGACAAGTCCAGTGGCGGTGGTTTCGGAAACACCGTGCAACTCCCCAACGGCCAACTTGTGTCGGCCTACACCTACCGCGGCGAAGATGGCAACGTGCATGCTGAAGTGCTTCGCTGGGCATTGCCGTAGACCTGCTGAAGTTATCTCATGGAAATCATGGAAAGCCGTCACCAACGCCTGCCTGTCTCCACGACTGGTTGTCTCGATCGTCGGCAGTTTTTTCTGACTGCGGGTGCAGTCGCATGGGCGACGCTGGCCGGTGGGCGGGGGGCAACGGCACGAGCGTACGCGTCGGACACAGGGATCATCCGCGTCACCCGCGGCCCTGCGGATCTGACCATTCCGCCACAGACTGCGGAGGAACAAGTATGCAGGTACGGCGTCGGCGCGCCGTTCCAGTTGTCGCCGACCATGGCCGCCATGTCCTGCTCGTTGCGCATCGAAAAAACCCCAGTCGGCGATTTCGAGAATGGGGTGGATGTGATTCTGTTCGATGATCTCAGCAGCATCTCGGCGGAGCACGCCATTCCCGTCTCACGCAACGAGAAATACGTTCACGTGAGTACCGGCAAGCCGAGAATCATCGTCAAGTATCCGCTCACCGGCGGATTCGTGCCCTTGGGCGCAAGACGCGCCGATGGCTCGCCGCACCCGCACGCAGGCACCGGCTTTGGACTGGGCGAGGTACTGGACTTCCCGATGCACGGCGAATGGAAGACGGGCTACTACCGCAAGGAGGACAAGAAGAAGGACATGATCCGGGGCACCGAGGTCCGCCAGCTCGCATACGACGGCCAAGTCTTGCGCGTCACCGAGACGGTTCGTACGACGTTGGAGAATTCGCCGCAGGCCCCTGACAGTGAGTGGAAGCTCATCTGGCCCGGCCTGACCTGGGCCATTCCCGACGGCGACGATCTACTGTACCCGACCTATGCCGCGCGAGGCGACGCGACAACGTGGCTGCCCGAGCCGGTTGCCAGCGGTGTCGCGAGGTGGCGACGACAAGACGGTCGATGGCGTCCGATCACCTTCGTCCCCGTCGCTCATCAGGAAGGCGCCGGAATGTGGGCCGAGCCGAGTCTCATCCGCGACACGGATGGGTCACTGCTCTTCACGGCCCGTGGCGCTTATGGCGACTTTGACAACCTGGTCCGTGTCTGGCGGTCCGCCGACAACGGCGGCACCTGGGAACTGCTCATCGATCTCCCAAAGGCCCGTGGCCAGGCTCCCGTGACACTCAACCAGGCTGCGGACGGTACGCCGTACATCGTGGCCAATCTGCCGGGACACGAACGGGATTGGCTCGGACTGTGGACGCTCCAACCAGATCGCAAGGCACTCGATGCGATGATCAGCGTGCGCAACGCAGTCGAGGACTTCGGTCCGCCTCCCAGCGGGCTGGTGTGGTTCATGGACCATCCCAGCGCCGCCACGTTGCGGTTGGCCGAC
>JAQBZB010000309.1 GCA_027622275.1 Planctomycetota bacterium
CTCGCCCTCCCAATTCGCCCGCCAGGAATTAGTTTGTCCACAGTCTCAAAGCCGAGCGTCTTGTCACAGTGACAAATCAGACTAGCCCCACGAGAGGAAATCACCGATGGACCCACAAGACGCTATCGACCTCGGCCGCGAAGCCATCATCACGGCCTTGATGGTCGGCTCGCCGATTTTGCTGGTCGGCGTTGTGATCGGGTTGCTGATCGGCCTCGTGCAAGCGGTCACGCAAATCCAAGATCAAACGCTCTCCTTCGTCCCCAAGATCATCGCCATGATCGCAGCTTTGGCAATCTGTCTGCCATGGCTGATCGAACGCATGGTGGAGTATTCGCAGGATCTCATCACCAACATTCCGGCCATCGTCCTCGGCGGCTGAGGACCGTTCGGGAATTACGTGTCCGATATTGAAGTGGCGGTGGCTTCCAGCCGCCGCTGAATAGGTGGCGGCTGGAAACCACCACTACGACAGCTATATCCCGATCGGTCCTCAGTAGCATCAGCCTTGTCTGCACTCATCGAACTCTATCGCGATCAGCTCCTTCTCTTCGTGCTTGTCCTGACCCGGATCAGCACGCTGGTCATGACGGCACCGATCTTTGGATCGCGTAATGTTCCGATTCGGGTTCGCGCGTTCCTGGCCATCGGCTTCGCCCTGATCGTGACGCCGATCCATTTCGATGCGGCACGAGAGATGCCGGACGACCTCGTCAACCTTGCCGTGCTCGTAGCGCGAGAAGCGGTCTTGGGCCTCGCGCTGGGATTGGCGGTGATGATCTTGTTCACGGGACTGCACCTGACCGGCCAAGTCATCGGCCAAATGAGCGGCATGGCGCTGGCGGATACGTACGATCCGACGTTCGACACGAGCGTGCCTGTGTTCACGCAGTTGCTGGACGCCATCACACTGTCTGTATTCATTGCAATCGGCGGGCACCGCCAGGTAATGGCCGCCCTGCTCGATACGTTTCGCTGGCGTCCACCGGGCGTTCGCGATCTGCCAACCAACGTGGTCGACACGTTGACGGAAGTCACGAGCGAGAGCTTCATCGTCGGCATTCGGGCCGGCGCACCGGTCATGGTCGCTCTGTTTCTGGCCGTGTTGATTCTCGGCTTAATCAGCCGCACATTGCCACAGCTGAACGTGATCGCCGTTGGATTCAGCTTGAACTCGATGGTCATGATGGTAACGCTCGCGGCTTCGATGAGTGCCCTTGCCTGGGTCGTCCAAGATCACGCGGATACCGTGATCGCCACAATTCGCGACGCGATCATCTTCGACGAACCGCCCACGTAACAAGACAACACGATGCCTGATCAATTTGGCGACAAGCAACACGAAGCTACCGACCATCGCCGCCAGCAGGCGCGCGAGCAGGGACAGGTTGCCAAGAGCCAGGATCTTGCTTCGGCATCACTGCTGTTGGCGGCCGTCGGCATCCTGATGGTGTGGGGCGAGAACGTCGCTCAGCTCATGGCCGGCTTGATGCGGACTCACCTCGGCGAAGCGCCACTGCGCGCGGACCGCACCGCGTTGACGACACAGTGGTACGAGATCCTGATGGCCGTCGGAGGAGTCATGCTGCCAATTCTCGGCTTACTTGCGCTGGTCTCGGTCGCCGTCAACGTGGGCCAGATCGGCTTTCTATTCTTGCCGGACAAACTTTCTGCCGACCTCAACCGTCTGAACCCACTCCAAGGAATCAAACGCATCTTTTCGCTCTCGAACGCCGCACGGCTCGGCTTCGGCATCTTCAAGATCATCATCGTCGCCGCGATCGCCGCCTGGGCGATTTGGGGTGAGCAAGATCAGATCCTGCGGCTGGGCAGCCTGGAAGTCGGCCAGATCGCAGTCTACATCGTCAAGATCTCGCTTAACACGTGCTTCAAGATCGGCGTCGCGCTGCTCATCTTGGCAATTATCGATTATGTCTTTCAGCATTGGAAGCAAGAGCAAGACCTGCGCATGACAACGCAAGAAGTTCGCGAGGAAATGAAAACGCTGCAAGGCGATCCGCAAGTCCAAGCCCGCCGCCGAGCCGTGCAACGACAACTCGTACTCAACCGCATCGGCAGTTCGGTCCCGAAGTCGGACGTCGTCGTGACGAATCCCACCGAGTTGGCGATCGCCATCCGCTACGATCACGAAACGATGGACGCACCGGTCGTACAAGCCAAAGGAGCCGGTGTCGTGGCGCAACGCATCCGCCGTATCGCGCTTGAAAACAACATCCCGGTCATCGAGCGAAAAGAGCTGGCTCGCGCACTCTACAAACAAGTCGAAATAGGCAAGCCCATCCCCTCCGGCCAATACGCCGCGATGGCCGAAGTGCTGCGTTACGTCTATCAGCTCAAGGGCAAGAAGCTGCCGGGCATGGCAAAAGCGGCATGATGCACGGGATGCTTCTCGCGACCGGGCCTATTGCTTGTCGCCACCGATCCGCGTCATATAGAGCCGCTGAACCTCGCGCAGGCAGCATTGACCATCCGCCGCCAGCACGCGGCAGTTGGCTTCGTTCGACTTTGATCGCGCAAGCAATTCGCGAATCCGAGTTGGTGCCCCCTCGGTGACGTCGGCTTCGAGATCGTCGAGGGTGAAGCCAAAACAGGCACAGATCGGCGCGTCGGCGTCCTTGGGATAAACGGGCGTGCGAAGTTCATTGACAGACACACGACTCTCGAACAAGTCGAAATAGGCAACGTCGCATTTCGCGAAACCACAAAACCAAGCCGCGTCGCCCAGGCGGGACCGGCCCGACTCCTGGACATGATAATCGAGCGTTGCTTCGCCGACCGCGGCACCCAGCGATCCGCATTGCGGGCAGTACGCCTTGCCATCGAATTCTGGTTCGCGGACGAAGGCTTTGTTCATTGGTGAAGAAGCCGCGAGAAAATGAAGGGGACTTTGGGGCAGTCGAGTGATTGTAAACCGAAGATCTTTGTACACCAAGCTTTCGTCTGTTGGCCCCAGTGGAATGGACTTTTTCACTCTGTGGCGAGTGCAAATGAGTAGCATGGCCTCGCAGGCCGTGTGTTTTCGTACGGTCACACTCCGACACGGCCGACGAGGCCATGCTACTTCATGCGCGATTCTAAACAAACAGAAAGCCCAGCCACGCCAGAAGTGTTTGTATCGGTCACGGATCAGTCGTACAATGCAGGTAACATTGGGAGGAGTAATCAATGATTCGAATCGTAGCCACCGCCGAGCAGATTCGCCGGTTGAATGAAGCGGATGACGGCATCGAATTGGTGGATGAGACCGGCAAACGACTTGGCGTTGTCGCCAGGGAAATCGACTTGGAGGACCTTCGCCTGGCGCGCGCCAGGCTGGAGTCCGACCAACCGCGCTTGTCCTACACAGCCGTGCTCGATCATCTTCACGGTCTCGAAACACCGTGAGCCGCTACACGGTTGTTTGGCTGCGGGACGCCATCAACGAACTCGGCGAGATCTGGTTGGCGGCCACTGATCGGAACGCTGTTACGGCGGCATCCGAGGAAATCGATCGCAGCCTCGCCACCGATGCGGCGACAAAAGGCAAACCGCTTAGCGAGGGGCTTCGCATCTATGATGCAGCTCCTCTTCGTGCCGTATTCTCCGTCAGTGATCTGGACCAAAGAGTCGAAGTTGCCCGTGTTCGGTGGCTATAGCTTCCATCTGTCGCACAAAACGAAAGAGGTGACGGGGCGAGAAGAGGACTTCGATGTTCAAATCTTGCGTTGAATCCGAGTTTCGGGAATATCGGACTACTCACTGACCGAACAACTTGCCGGAGCGCATAATGTACGCATGGCGGCAGTCACGCGCGAGCCCGTATGAACACACACAGACACCAGATTATCCAGAGCTTATTGGACTGCGGCTGCCTGCTCTGGCTGACTTGCGGCATGGTGGCGGCACAAGAGGCCGCGCCGAACATTGGAGCGGCGACGCTGCAACTCGAAACGATCAGCCTCAAGAACGGCACGAGCTACCGAGGATTGTTGCAGTCGAAAGGGAGGGACGAGATTGAGTTCGTCGAGATCTTTCGCCGTCCTGGAATGCCGATGAGCGCGACCGTCCGGTTGATCGATCCCGCTCAGGTCAGGCAGTACGTCCCGCTCCCAGCAGCCGAACGGCAATTGCTGACGGAGCAAATTCACCGACTTCGTCATCGGGTCGCGATCGAAGCGGGCAATCAACAGCGTGTCATGCTCGTTGCTGCTCCGGCGAACCGCCCCTATACATGGGAATACTCTGGGCCTTGGTTTCAGTTGACGAGCACGGCCGACAATGAATCGACACGGCGATGCATCGTGCGCATCGATCAGATCTTTCGCGCCTACCGCCAGCTGATCCCGTCAACCAACGACGATCATCGTCCGCTCCGCATCGTGCTGTATGGCTCGGTCGATGAGTACCAGACCGTGCTGCGAACGCTCGGCATCGAGATCGAGAACCTGGCGTTCTATGCCGCCCGCGAAAACACGATTTTTGCCGGGGCCGAGCTAGCAAGCTATTCTCGACGCCTGCAAAGCATTCGTGACGCTCATCAGGAAACGCTGCGCGAGTTGGACACCGACGCAGAACGATTCCGGGGCCAACTGAAAGCATTCAGCGAGAAGCTCGCCAAGCAGGGCTTCGATCGAGAGCAAATCAAAGAAGAGATGGCGCGCCGCAATGCAGCCTGGAATCGAGAAACACTGCTGCTGGAAAGACAGATCAGCGAAACGGATCGGCGAAACGACGCATCGTTTGCCGAAGTCACAAGCCTCATGTTTCGCCGACTCTATCACGAAGCGTTCCATGCGTATCTTGCTGACTGGTTCGTCGCGGATCGCACGGCCCCGGTTGACCGCTGGCTCAACGAAGGGCTTGCGCAGATCTTCGAAGTCGGCCAACTCGACGGCGATACGCTCCGCATCGATACACCGAATGCGACAGCGCTCGCACGGTTGCAACGCGACCTGGCGAGCACCAACTCGCTAGCATTGGCCGACCTCTTGGTCTCGACCGATCGGGACTTCCTCGCGGCTCACGCGCACATCACGACAGCGCGCCACTATGCCTACGCGTGGGGCTTGGCCTATTACTTGACGATCGAGAAGCAGCTCCTGACTCCCGAGTCGCTAGCATCCTTCCTTGCTCCCTCGGAGCGCTCCAAACTCGATCGCTTCGAGACGTTAATCGGCAAACCGCTTCGCGAGTTCGAATTCGAATGGCGGGCAGCCATGCTAAAGCTTTCGCCCCCGTAGGATGGACGCCTCGTCCGTCCAGGGCCGTGGGACGGACGAGGCGTTCATCCTACCGTGGCTATCCCAAACGGCCACGTTGGATCCCACCAAACCGATCTGGACACTCGGCAGCCGTTGGAGTACCTTCCCGCCCTCTTCTAGGCGGCGTTTCGCGCCGCCGAATGGATCATTTCCGTTGCAATCACCAAGTCTCAAACGGCACACGATGAAGCGCCTCTCCGGCTGGAAAGACCTGATTCTTCCGGTCGGGATCATCACCAGTGTATTGGTGCTCCTGGTCCCGCTACCGCCAGCAATCTTGGATCTGCTGTTGGCTGTGAATATCACGGTCGCGGTCATCGTGTTGCTCACGACTGTATACGTCAAGACGCCGCTCGAGTTCAGCATCTTTCCCTCGCTGCTGCTGGCCACGACGCTGGCTCGACTCGTGCTGAATGTCGCGTCCACGCGGCTGATTCTGACGCGGGCTGCCACCGACGACATGTATGCCGCCGGCGGAGTCATCAAGACTTTCGGAGAATTCGTCGCCGGGAACGATATCGTGGTCGGTCTGATCATCTTCGTAATCATCATCGTGATTCAGTTCGTGGTGATCACGAAGGGTGCGACCCGGATCAGCGAAGTCGCCGCACGTTTCGCCTTGGACGGCATGCCTGGCCGCCAGATGGCAATCGACGCGGACTTGAACGCCGGTGTCATCGACGAACACGAAGCTCAAACACGTCGCGATGAGATCACGCAACAAGCTGACTTCTACGGCGCGATGGACGGTGCTAGTAAGTTTGTCCGGGGTGACGCGGTTGCCGGCATTTTGATCACGTTGATCAACATCGTCGGTGGGTTGATCATCGGTGTCGCACAACATGGCATGTCGTTTGGGGAAGCAGGTGCGTTGTTTACGCGTCTGACGATCGGCGACGGGCTGGTCAGCCAGGTGCCTGCCCTGTTGATTTCGTTAGCCGCCGCGTTGTTGGTGACTCGGAGTACGCAAAAGATCAACTTGCCGGTTCAATTCCTCGATCAGCTGTTCTCGCGGCCGCAGGCTCTATTGGTCGCGGGCTCGTTCCTGGGCGTGCTTGTCTTCACGGGTCTCCCGAAGGTGCCGTTGATCGTAATCGCTGGTAGCTGCGTCATGCTGGCTCTCCAGTTGCGGCGTAAGGAAGGTCTCCAAGCGGCGCGAGAAGTGGCGGGCAAGAAAGCCGCCACGGACCAAGCCAACAAGAAAGAAGAACGCATCGAAGATTATCTGGCAGTCGATCCGATGGAGATGGAAATCGGCGTCGGCTTGATCCGGCTCGCCGACCCCCATCGGGGCGGAGACTTGCTGCCCCGCATCACGGGCGTTCGCCAGGCGGTGGCCAGCGAGATCGGCATCGTGCTGCCGAAGGTCCGCATCCGGGACAACATGCGGCTCGACGAACGGACGTATCGAGTCAAGATCGCGAACAACACGGTCGCCGAGGGTGTCGTTCATCCCGATCGGCTGCTGGCGATGGAGTCGGGGCTGACGAGCGGCAAAATTGCTGGCGAAGAGACGCGCGATCCGGCGTTCCAACAGCCGGCCGTCTGGATCGATCCGGCCGTCCGAGAACGCGCCGAGATGCTCGGCTATACACCCGTGGAACCGGCCGCCGTGCTGGCCACGCACTTGAAAGAGGTCGTCCGGCAACATGCGGACGAATTGCTCACTCGCGACGCGACCAAGCGATTGCTCGATGAGCTAAAGACGACTTCGCCCGCCGTGGTGGACGAATTGATGCCGGGATTGATGAAGCTGGGCGAAGTCCAGCAAGTCCTGCACATGCTGCTCCGCGAGCAAGTTTCGATCCGGCAGTTGAGTGTCATTCTCGAAACGCTCGGCGACTACGCGGCGCGCACGAAAGATCCGATTTGGCTGACCGAGTACGTACGTCATCGCTTGGCCCGGACCATCTGTACGCGCTATCGCGACAGCGAGAAGCGGCTGTATGTCATCACCTTGGACCCGGCTCTCGAAGATCGAATCGCCGCGGGAATCGAACACGGCGAGCGGGGGCTGTTCGTACGCATGTCGCCGCCGGCCATCGAGAAGACTTGTGATTTGATCTCGGATGAAGTCAAAAAGCTGACAAACACGAGCCGCAAACCGATCGTTCTCGTCAGTCCTCAAATTCGCCCAGGGCTTCGCCAGCTGACGTCGGCGAATCTGCCGCATTTGATCGTCTTGAGCTACAACGAGATTACTCGCGACACGGTGATCGAATCGCTCGGAATCGTCACCGACGCGATGCCACATAAATGAAGACTTGATTCCTCTCCACAGCACGTAGATCGGTAGAACGATATGGAAGTCAAGACCTATCGAGCCAGTTCACTGCAAGAAGCGTTGCAACAAGTTCGACGCGAACTCGGGCCGGAAGCATCCGTGCTTCACACTCGAGAGGTCGGCGGCGGAATGCTGCGCTGGATCTCGGGACGTCAGATCGAGGTCACGGCCTCGGCGACCGTGAACGTCCCCAGCCGCTTGCCGGCGCCACCGTCAACTCTCGCTCCGCCGAACACGACCAAGCCGCTGCCCCCCGCGGATTACGATGACTTTCGTGCGCGGTATCGGGCCGATCTCAAAGGCACCGCCACCGATTCGGATTCGCTCGTCGAACACCTCTCGCTCGAATCGGCCAGGACAGACAAGCACGAGTTGCCGGAAGCGTTGTTCCAACTGTTCACCGACCTGATCGATGCCGAAGTTAGCGAAGAAGTCGCCCGTGAATTGCTCGAGCGTGTTCGAACCGGGTTGTCGAACGCCGATCTGAGCGACCGAATGCTGGTCAAGTCGCGAGTTGCCCGCCTGCTGGAAGACGAATTGAAATGCAGTGGTCCGATCCGAGTGACACCGGGCGTCCGCCGAATTGTCGCGCTGGTCGGACCAACCGGTGTCGGCAAGACGACGACGATCGCCAAACTCGCGGCAAACTTTCATCTCCGCGACAAGCAGCGTGTCGGCTTGATCACCGTCGACACGTACCGCATCGCAGCCGTCGATCAACTGCGGACCTACGCGGACATTATCGATTTGCCAATGGAAGTCGTTGCGACACCTCGCGAGATGCGTGCCGCGATTGCTCGCCTGTCGGATCTCGATCTGATCCTCATGGATACCGCTGGCCGCAGTCCGCAAGATGACCTGCGGATTCAAGAGCTGAAGGCGATGCTGGGCGAAGCACATGCAGACGAGGTCCACGTCGTGCTCAGCAGTGTTGCCAGTCCAGCCAGCATGAAGCAAGTGGCCGACCGCTTTGCCGCCGTCGGTGCGACTTCCCTGTTATTCACCAAGCTCGACGAGACCACGGGCCTCGGCAACATCTTGCCAGTGCTACGCAGCAGCCAACTCCCGATCAGCTATCTCACAAACGGACAGAATGTTCCTCAAGACATCGCGGCAGCAGACCGACGCAAGCTGGCGCGGGCGATTCTCAGCGCAGATGGTGATTGAAACCATGATCGACCAAGCCACCGAACTCCGAAAGCTCGTTCTTCGCGCCCTGCGCGAGCGGCCCATCGCAACGGGACCACCACCCCGCTTGATCGTCTTGACGGGTGGCAAGGGCGGCGTCGGCGTGACAACGATCGCCGTCAATCTATCCGTGGCACTGGCGGAACAAGGTTCGCGAGTCGTCATCGTCGATGCCGATATGCATCGCTCGGATGTCGCGACGCTGTGTGGGTTGAGCAACTACGAACGTGGAACCGATCTCCTGGAACCGCGCCGTGACATTCATGAATTGCTGCATCCGGGTCCCGCCGGCATTCAGATTGTACCTGGATTGCGTACGTATGGAGGTGGCGAGATGTCGTACGAACGCCTCCAGCGACAGCTCTCGACGCTCGGACGACATGCTGACATCGTCTTCTTGGATCTCGGCAGCGGCGAGCTGCTGCGACGCTTTTCAGCAACGGCGGACGACGTGCTGCTCGTCACGACACCGGACAACGTCGCCGTCATGGACGCCTACGCGCGGATCAAGACGGATCTGGCATCGGCTTCGACGAGATCGCTGCGGTTGGTCGTGAACCTGACGGCCGACGAGTCGCAAGCCGCGGATGTGTATCTTCGAGTCGAGAACTCCTGCCGAAAGTTTCTCGGCGCAACGATCCAGTTCGCTGGACATGTTCCTCGCGACGATGCCGTGTCACGCGGTGCAACACGCAGTATTCCGTTTGTGCTCGGCGAGCCGATGGCATTCGCGTCGCGCGCGATCGACAAGCTCGCCAGTACGCTCGTTCCCGCGCCAAACCAAGCGAGGTCCGCGTGAGTACCGAGCCAGCAACCGACGCGACACTCGAAAGTCACAAAAGCCAAACTTTCCGCTCAACCCACACTGAAGGAATGCCGATACGAAGAAAGCGCGTCTTTACGCCGCTGTACGTTAAGCTAGTCGGACTAGCTGAACTTTGCGGGCTGGAACGGAGTGAAACATGGGTCGCACGTATGCAGGCATACTCGGTCCACTCGCCTTCACGACGATCTTGGCTCGCAGCATGATCGATACCAGCAGCGTCGAGTCGACAATGATGCTCGCCACCGTGTGCTTATTCCTGTTCGCGGGAATTGGCTACTTAGCCGGACAGGTGGCGGACTCGATCGTTCTGGATGCCGTGAAAGCGAACTTCGACAAAGAGTTGCAGGCGCGCGAAGCGGCGGAAGCGAACGCTGGATAAGAAGCATTACTTCATCGTCAGTAGAATAATCAACGGCCTTCGGGCAAGGCACTCGCATGAGGCGGGTGGTCAACGTCAGTCGCGGCACGGGTCGCCGCAATTGGCGTGAGTTCAATCATGGAGGATTGCATGGCTACGATTTACGCACCAAAGAGACACCAAACCCGGTTCCCCATTACGCCTCGGTCGAAGTTTAACGACGAAGAGATCAAACAGATTTGGTTGGACTACAAAGCCGACCCCACGCGCAAAGAACTACGAAACAAGCTCGTCGAGCGGTATCTCTCGTTGGTGCGATACAACGGCGAACGGATCTGGGCACGCTTGCCCGAAGGCGTCGAACTGGACGATCTGATCTCGGCCGGCGTGTTCGGCTTGATGGACGCGATCGACGCGTTTGACATGAGCCGCGGTGTGAAGTTCGAGACGTATTGCGTACCGCGCATTCGTGGTGCGATGCTCGACGAACTCCGCACGATGGATTGGGTGCCACGCCTGGTCCGCTCGAAGGCCAGCAAACTTGGTGAAGCCACCAAGACACTCGAAGCGAAACTTGGCCGGGCACCGACTGTGCAGGAACTCGCCGCGCAGATGGAACTGTCGGTACCGGAACTTGAAAAACTGGTCACGGAAGCCAACGCCGTCGGCTTGATCAGCTTGAACAAGAAGTGGTACGAGACGGACAGCTACAAAGACGTTCGCGAGATCGACATTCTCGAAGATAAGAAAGGGGAAGACCCCACGCGCCGCGTTCAAAAGACCGATTTGATGCGACTGGTCACCAAGGGTCTGAATCGCAACGAGCGACTGATCATCATCCTGTACTACTACGAAGAGCTGACGATGAAGGAGATCGGGGCCACGCTGGATCTCAGCGAGAGCCGCGTCAGCCAGATGCACAGTAGCATCGTGCAACGTCTGCAATCGCAACTCGGTCGCCGACGCCCCGAGTTTGGCAACAAATAACGAGCTTCACAACTCAACTCGCTTACAACAAGCCTCGGCTCGTCACTCACGAGCCGAGGCTTGTTCTTTTCGAACACCTCGTCATGATCTCGGGGCCATTCAGCTAGTCCTCCGGCCACGTGGCACTAAAAAACTGTGGACAAACTAACTCCTGGAGGGCGATTTGGGAGGGCGAGGCTCCC
>JAQBZB010000310.1 GCA_027622275.1 Planctomycetota bacterium
GCGAATTGTTTAATCAATATCTAGTTACCGCGCTACCCCAAGTTGCCTAAAGTGCGCGTTGGCCGTGGTTCAATGGCGAGGCGTATGAAGCCGGCCTGATCGGCAAAGACCCGCCCAACGACATTGCCGTGCTCAAGATCAATGCACCTCAGAAATCTCTCTATCCCGTGCAATTCGGCGACTCCAGCAAATTGCGGGTCGGACAAAAGATCCTTGCCATTGGCAATCCGTTTGGGCTGGCGCGGACGCTGACCGTGGGAGTCGTTTCGAGTTTGAATCGGGCGATCCCTTCGAAGACGGGGCGCCAAATGAAGTCGATCATTCAAATCGATGCGGCGTTGAACAGTGGCAACTCGGGCGGGCCGTTGCTCAATTCGCGAGCTGAACTGATCGGCATGAACACCGCGATCGTGAACCCCAGTCAGAGCGGCGAGAACACTGGCGTCGGCTTCTCGATTCCCGTCAATACGATCCGCCGAGTGGTTCCGCAGTTGATCGAACATGGCCGCGTCATTCGCCCGGTGATCGGGATCGCCAGCGTTTACGAGACGGATAGCGGTTTGGTGATTATCGACGTCGCACCAGGCGGCCCCGCGGATCGGGCCGGCTTGCGAGGCTTTGAGGTCGTGACACAAAAGGAGCAGCGCGGGCCGTTTATCTACGAGCGAACTTACGTCGACCGAGCGCGGGCCGACAGAATCGTCGCCGTCGACGGTATCGCCGTTTCAACGGGCGATGAGTTCCAGGATGTCGTCGAGGGCAAAAAGCCGGGAGATCAAATTGTAGTGCGAGTCATTCGTGATAACCGCGAACTGGACGTTCCGGTGACTCTTGCGGCCAGTGAATAGTGCGGGCTGTGGATCGTACGGCAGTGCCAGTCTGCGGCTACTTCCCGCTCGGCGCGAAGCACAGCAATTGGCCGTTTTCGAGAGCCACATAGATGTTTCGCTCGTGATCGATCGCGGTGCCGCCTTTGACCGCTTGGGCGGGGATTTCTTGCGACCAGGCGTCGGTGCCGTCTTTGATGTTCACGGCTGCAAGGAACGCCCGCTCGGGCTCCGCGTCGGGATGTCCGGTCGTCAGAAGTTGCGTCGGCGAAATGATGAAGCTCGTGAAGCGGCGGTCGGCGCTGTCTTTCCAGACAGCTGCCGGGGGCTTGCCGCCTCGGCGCAGTAGCCAGCGGGCGGCCTCTTGGCGAGGATTTTCGGTGCCGGGCGGCAATGCTTCCTCGAGCGACAAGTTCGTGAACTTGCTCCCTTCATAGCTCGCATCGTGCGTCAGCAAGCAGCCATCCGTGCATGTGTAATCGAGCGATACGTACTTGCCGTATTCGGGATAGTAAGGATAGAAAGCCGTGCGGAATTGCGAGTTGACTTGCTTCCTCGGTGTGTTGAGACACTCCAGCGTCTGAAGATCATAGCGAGCCGTTTCATAGACTCCACCGGCCAGAAATTGCAGCTCGTTGCCGACGATCGTCAATTCGCCTTGCAGGCTGATGCCGTTGTTGACTTCGGCTTCGAGCGTGCCCGAGGTGCTATTGTGCGACTTCAGCTTCCCCGTGACGGCATCCAACGCCACGACATACGTCCCGTCGTAGTGCGTAATCCCCGCCGCCGCATAGACCGTCCCGTCGGCGACAACAACACCGCCCGCGACCGGCCACGCGGAGATGAGCTTTCCGTAGACCGGAATCCAGCGCTCTTGGGGAGCAACGCGGTACGACCACAAAAAGCGGCCTGTTCGCGCTTCGAGGGCGTACACGCGACCGTCCGCCGAGCCGACGTACACGCGATCATTCGCCACCGCCGGTGGATAGTAGACCGGTCCCGCGGTGAACGTCTTCCACACCAGCGAGCCGTCCTTGTCGAGCGCGCGAACGGCACCGCTGCGATCCGCGACGAATACCAACCCTCCGGCGACGACCGGAGCCGTCGGCAACTCGCCCGAAGAGACTTGCGTGTTCCATTTCAACTCGACGCTTTCGGGAATGCTCACGGCGGTGATGTCGTCACGCGCATTGCCGCCTCGGTAGCTCGGCCAGTCGTCGTCGTGCATGTCGAGCGGTGCGACTTGCCCAAGGTTGTCGCCGGCAACAAGCGCGTCTTGATAGAGATTCGCGGAATCCACGACAGCGTCGCCAGTTGGACTCAGACAGATATTCCCGTACAACGACAGCTCGCACCCGCACATCCACGGTCCCCAATACAGATGTCCGCCCGCGATCAAGACTCCGTCCTGACACGGCGGCCGCATCGGATCGATGTGCTGAGCGGTGTTCGTTTCGGTCAAGACGCGGATCGTGCCGCCGCTCGCCCGGAAGAAGATACTGTCGGCGCAACCGGTTGCCCGCGTACATGCTCGACGCGAGGGGAACGTGGCCAGAATCTTGCCGGTCGCGTAGTCGAGCCGGAAACCGCTCTCCGTTTGCTGCGGCCCGGCGGCCCAGATGGCGTCATCGCGGAGCACGAGTTGCAGATTGCCGGTCGGAAACGTCCAAGCGAGTTTTCCATCCGCGGCGGATGCAGCCACCAGCTTGTTGCGTTGCGGACCTGCAAACAGGACAAACTGGTCGTTGCACTTCATGTAGGCAGTCGTCGCGTAGCCCGTGACGTAATGCTGCGCCTTCGAATTCGCGTCGATGGCGTTCAGCAGATCCTTGTCCGAGTTGCGCCACAACAACTTCCCATCGTGCGCGTCGACGCACAGCAGAAACCGCTCGGGACTGTAGCAAAAGATCCGGTCGCCGCTCATGCAAACGGCGCGGGCGTCGAGGAACTCGTCATCCCGGTAATGCCACAGCACCTTTTTGTCCTTGCTCTGCAAGTCGATCGCCACCAGCGTGCGGCCATATCCAAAGGCGGTCCGCGGATCTTTATAGTCGTGCCCTTCCCACATGCCCCACGGCCAATGGCCGAGTCCCCGTCGATCCGATGTCTGCGTGCCGACTTGCATTTCCGGGTTGCCAACCAGAGCGTACAGGATGCCATCCTTCATCGCCATCCATTTCCACACGGGACCGTCCGTGATCTCCTTGGGCACGGTGATCTGCTCGCGCGTCTCGCCGGTTCGCCCGTCGATGATCTTGCAGGACTCGTGATCACCCAGATAGAGCGCGTCCTCGGTGGCGATCATCGTGTTGCGGTGAATCATGAAACCGGGAGGCGACGGCCGCCGCCACAGAATCGTGCCGTTGTGAGCGTTGATGCACAACAAGGTGTTCAGCATCTCGTTTTGATTGGCCTTGTGCGCGATGTGCCCCATCGCTTTGTAGATCCGGCCGCCCGCAATGACGGATTGCTCGGGCATCGGACTGAATTTGGGGTAGCCCAGAAACTGTGTCTGGAACGCGCCACGCACCAACTGGTCGTTCGATTGCGGATTGTTGTCCGGGCCATGATACGGATGCGACCACTCGTCGATCCCGACTGGCACCGGTTTCACCAGTTTGCGGTCGCCGACGAAAGCTGTTGCCCGTGGACTGAGAACGCGCAACAGTTCCGTATCTGAAGATCGCTCTTTCGCCGACGCGCTCACCAAAATGCAATCGGCGAGGTTGTCAGCCAAATGAATCGAGTCGAGCGAACCGGAGTCGACGAAGATCCGCGAGCCGAGCAAGCCTGCTGCGTCGGCGGCTTCGCGAAGTGCGGCAGCTTGGCCGTCGTCCGCCGATTGAACGTAGATCGTCAGCTCACTCGCTTTCGCAAGACCGATGGCGTGGTCTGCATCGCTATCGGGACCAAGCAGCAGCGCGACCACACCGCGCGTCCCCCCAATCTGTGTGAGGCTTGCATCCACCGACTGATCGGCGAAGCAATCGGCAGTGAGCAACGAAACAACCATCAGCACAACAGGAATGCAGCGAGCTGGCAGCGACATAATCGTGGTTCCCGTCTGAGTAGCGAGGGTGTGGTTTGAGCTGGCGACGCAACGCCTCTAGTGTGACGAAGTTGGAGCGGGATTACCAGCAATGCAGTGGGACGCAGACTGAATTGACGCCGGATTATTCATCAGCCGCTTGGCGCTAGCCTGCGGTTCCCGCGAACTTGGAGCGAACCGCTTTGAGAGAACCGCACGCTAGCGCGTGGCGGCTGATTTGTGCAGTGCTGCGGGCAAGATAGCCGTCACGCATTTCACAAACGTCCATTCTCAAGACTGCTGACCGGTTCATGAATAATCCGGGGTGACAGCTCGCCGGTCCCGGCGAGGGATGTGTCGAAAGGGAAACGGCCCGTCTACAAACGGCACGTCCAGATTTCCTTGCTTTCACCGCTCGTGACCGTTATCGTAACGGCAAACCAACCAACGGCTCGTTTGAGAAGTGAGGACCCGATGCGTTTTCGAAACCTTTGTCGCCCGGCATTTCTGCCGATCGCGTTTGCTCTTGCAGCCTGCGCCGGTTCGTTGTCCGCTGAAGACTGGCCGCAGTTCCGCGGCCCCAACGCGGCGGGAATCTCGCGGGAAAGCAAGAACCTGCCCGTCGAGTTCTCGCACAAAGAAAAAGTTCTTTGGTCAACCGAGTTGGGCGAGGGGATCGCCTGTCCCATCGTGACCGGCGGCAAAGTCATTGCCACGACGATGATCGACGATCAAACGTTTGGCGTCATTTGTTTCGAAGCCGCCACCGGCAAAGAGCTGTGGCGGCGCGAGCTTGATACCGGTCCGACGCCGGCCATCATGCCTCCGAACACTCAGGCTTCTTCCACTCCCGCAACGGATGGCGAACGCGTCTACGTCTACTTCAGCACGCTCGGGATGCTGGCCTTGGACTTAGGCAACGGCGAAACGATCTGGACGCACGAGATCCCCGAACCGTTTTATTTGCTCAACTGGGGAGCCGCTCACTCGCCGATCGTCTACCAGGATCTTGTCATCTTCAATCAAGACGACGATCTCACACCATTCATGATCGCGTTGGACAAGCGGACCGGCGAAGTGCGTTGGAAGACGCCCCGTGCCGAGATGCTGGCGGGTTATGCCGTGCCGGTGATCTGCCAGGCGAATGGCCGGGAAGACATCGTCGTTGCTGGTTCCGGCAAGCTGAAAGGCTATGATCCAGCGACGGGCAAACAGCTGTGGACTTGCAACACGTTGCTGCGCACCATCATGACTTCGCCAGCCGTTGTCGACGATTTGATTTATGTTTCCGTGCAAAGCTATGGCGACACGGATCGCGTGCTGAAATATGCCTTGCTGGAATGGAAGGACACGAATCAAGATGGCAAGCTGAGCAAGGATGAGTTTGACAAACCATTCTGGGAGAAATTCGACAAAGGCGACGTCAACAAGGACGGCTTTCTCGTCGAGAGCGAAATCGACGCGGCCTTCCAGGCTCCGACGAACATGGCAGGCGGCGGCAACACGATCCAAGCGATTCGCGGCGGCGGAACGGGCGACGTCACGAAGACCCATGTCGTCTGGAATATCGATAACACGTCACCCTCGAATATCGCGTCCCCCTTGGTGGACGACGGCCGAGTCTTTGTCGTGAAGAAGGGTGGAATCTCGGCGAGCTTCGACGCAAAGACGGGGGACGAAGTCTGGTCGAAGAAACGAATCAGCAACCTCGGCAACTACTACGCCTCGCCGGTCGCCGGCGATGGAAAGATGTATGTGATGGGTGAGAACGGCTTTTTAGTGGTCCTTCGCCAGGGACCAAAGCCGGAAGTCCTCGCCAAGAACGACATGGGCGACAGCTGCGTCGCGACGCCGGCGATCGCGGACGGCCGCATCTTTGTGCGGACCTTGAAAACCCTGTACTGCTTTTCGGAAGAAGCCAAATGATCGCTCGCTATTTTTCAACTCTGGTCGCTATCTTCGCCTTGTCGCTCGCGAGCAGTCCCGTTGCCAGCGCCGCCGAACAAGTCACGGTCGTGGTTGGCCAAGGAGCGACGGATCTCGAACATCTCGCCGCGCAGGAACTTGTCTCGCAGTTCAAGCGGCTCTTCGACGCCCACGTGGTGCTGACCGACTTCGTGCCCGATAAACACCAGAACCTGGTACTCGTCGGCGGTCCACAGAAGAACAAGGCCACTCGTGAAGTCGTCGGCGACAGCTGGCCCAAGCTCTCGGAGCAAGGTTTTATCTTGCGCAGCTTCGATACCGGTGACCGACGCGGCGCGATCGTCGCGGGCGACAGTCCCGCAGCCACTTATTGGGCCGTCTGCGAGCTGGGACATCACTTTGGGATTCGCTACTTGTTGCGTGAGGACATCTATCCCGACACACAGCCGCTGAAGTTGACGGGCCTCGACGTGTTGATGGAGCCCGAAGTGAAGTTTCGTGCATGGAAGACGCTCGGTGACGGCGTCACGGGGCCCGAGTCGTGGAGTGCGGCGGATCAGAAGAAGCTCCTCGGGCAACTCGCCAAGATGAAGTTCAACCAGATCATCCTATCGGTACGTCCGTGGCAACCGTTTGCCGAGTACGAATTCCGCGGCGTCAGCAAACAATCCGCGGCGCTGTGGCGCGGCGAGCAATATCCGATTCCGCGCGACGCTCCCGGCCGCACTGCGTTCGGGACAGCCGACTCGTTTGTGAATCCCGATTTTGCCGGCAAGCAAACGCACGAAGAGATGACAGCGGCCGGCATCAAGCACGTGCGGGGAATCATCTCCGCCGCCAAGCGACTCGGGATGTCCGTCGCGCTCGAACTCTCGCCGTTAGAGTTCCCTCGCGAGTTTGAGCGCGCGATTCCGGGGCTCGTTGCTGTCGCCGGATCGAAGGAGTTGGCGGTCCATCCCGGTCCGAATTTGAAGCCCGGTGACGCTGCCGTGAGGGATCTTGTGGAAACACAATTGCGAGCCTACGTCGAAACGTACCCAAATGTCGACACGCTGTACTGCACAAACACGAATGCCGGCAGTTGGCAAAAGGAAGTGTCATCCATCGCGGAACAGTTCAACAAGCAACGCGGCCCTGATTCCCCGGTACTTACACTACGACGGAGCGGGGCGTCCGAAGGGAACCTTGGCGTCTTGTCGCGGTCGACAACACGCCGCCAAAGCAAGACGCTCGACGAAGGTCTTGCCTCGGACGTAGATCATCTCTCCGTTCAACACACGATGTTGGCCGAACTTGATCCGACAATTCATTACCTGTCGCGGGCGGCGTGGGACAAGAGTGTCATGGCTCGCTCGGCGCACGATGACTTCTTTGCAACCATCACCGGCAGCCAAGCCGTCGCCGATCGCTTGTGGCTCGGCTTCGGACACATCGAATCGGCGACGCAATTGACGACCGAGAAGGACGCCGACTTTTCGGCACCCTCGCCAGACATGTTGCTGAAGCACTACCGAGGCGAGCCAGCTCCCGAGTGGTGGACGGAGTTAAACGAACACTACACGCAAGCCATGATCGAGCTGTATCGCAGCCACGGAGCCGCCGACGCCCGCGCTCGCCCCTTGCTCTTCTATTACGCCAAACGCAGCGAGTACGTGTTGGAATATCTCGGTGCCGTCAAAGCCGTCCGAGCAGCCGCGATTGCGAAGCAGGCTGGCGACAACGACGCAGCGCTCGAACAACTCGAAGCCGCGATCGAGTCGCTCTACAACGCCATCGACACACTAGGCGACGTCGCCCAAGACCCCAGCGACCGAGGCCTGATCGCTGCGCTCAATGCCTACGCCTACCGCCCGCTGCTCGCAGAGCGCGAACGGTTGTCGGAGAGCGAGTGAGACGTCGACTCACGCGGCCAGCGAAAGAATGATCTTCTCGATCGCAGACGACAGTTCCCTACCATGGAGACGGAAAGCGTTGTCGAGTTGCGAAACTTTGGAGTCGTCAGCGAGATCGTCTATGCTGTCGATGCCGACCGGTTCGAAGAATTGCTTTTGCAGCAGGCTGGCGAGCATGCGATCGGGCGTGGCATCCGGGTGGCCTTCCTCTTCTCCCGGGAGTTGGGCGGCCAATTCCCGTACGCGCGGGAATATCTCCAGCAACAGACGTCGCGACAATTCTTGATCGCCCTTGGTCCCCAAAAGACTCACGACTTGCAGGACGGTTACCAGCAGGCTGACGTCCGGACCAAGTTCATTCAGCAAATTCTCGTCGTCCTCGCCAATCGGTTCGCCCAATCGCTGGTGGGCGTCGAGCAGGCCGAGCCGCAATCCCAGCGGCTGATCGGGGGCGGCACGCTGCATTTGTTCTTCGAAGTACTGTCGAGCTTTGTCGAACTCTTCACGGGCCAGCAGCAGCAAGCCACGGGCTTCGATGAAGGCGGCATAGCATTCACCGGTGAGTGAGTTGTCGAGGGCCAGAAGCTCCTCGGCTTCCGCGAAGTGCTGCGAACGAGTTTGGCCGCTTGTCCGCTTACCGTGCCACTGAGCGAGCAACGCCCGGCCCAACCGCTCGGCTGGCCCCATCTGATCGACATCGGGCGCGGCACGAACGACAATCGACTTGGGTTGTTCATCGTCGCGATCTGGAGCAACCGATTTCCCGCTGACTTTCTGCGCCACCCGCTGCTGCCAGCGTTCATCAAAGTGTCGCAAGAAACTTATCGCATAGTTGTCGTGTAGGCCGGCTGCTTGCTGGAACAACGCCCGCGATTCCTCGCGCAGCTTCTCGTCCCGTGTGGCCGCACTTTTATCAAAGAGCCACTCGCCGAGACCGTTGTAGGCGTACGGACCTTTCGGAAAGTCGTCGATGGATTGACGGAAGAGTCGTTTCGATTCCTCAATGTTCTTATCACCGCCGATGAGTCGCAGGACTTTGGCGAGGCCGCACAAACAGGCGGCGTCCGGCGTCAGTTCACGCATCGCCTTGCGATAGACGGCCTCAGCTTCCGGAAGACGATCCGTCTGCTCCGTCAGCACCTCGGCCAAGCCATTCCGGCAGAAGATGTCCTCGGGAAAATCGTCGCTGGCTTCGCGGTAGATCGCCTCGGCAGTCTCCAAGTCACCTGCATCGCGATGGAATTTGGCCAGCTCGTTGCGAACAACGTCGTTGTACGCGAAACGAAAGCGAGATTCCCAGAGCACATCGAACGCTTCGTTTGCGGCCATCTCGGCCTCGGAATGGCGTTTCTGAAGATGCAGACGCTCCGCGCGACTCCACAGACATCGCGCTACGACGGTCCAGTTGCGGGCATTGCCGCGATCCCAAGCGAGAGCCTCTTCCGCCCGCGCAACCGCCCAGTCGGGATCACTCTCTTTGGCAGCTTCCGCTAAGCGGTTGAACATTCGGACGAGGGAAAAGGAATCGTTCGTCGCGGCGGCATACTTTCGATGCCCCTCGACGACGTATTGTAGGCGGTCCCCAGCCGCCGCCGGACCGAGCCGCCGAACCTCAGCGACGATTGCGTCCGCATCTTGCTTGGACTTCGTCGGCAACTGCAAGGGACCGGAAGGCTTCTTGCCTAATGACAGTCGGCTCAGATCGGGCAAAAGCTTGGCCAACCAAACGCGGCCATTCCTCGGCTTTTGCCGAGTCGCCAGCACTGGCGCGAACTCGCGGGCCCACGTTTCGCCGCTGAGTCGATACCCGGCCAGCATGGCGCGTGTCAGCCGAGCCCATTCCGCTTCGGTCAGTGCTGGTGCTTCGTAAGTTCCCGCCGTATCTGCCAAATCGACTAACGCGGCAAGAAACGCAAACGGAGCCTTCGGCGGCAATTTGGCTTCCCCGTCACGCTGCCGCCTCAATCCCAGCAACCCGATCTCCTAGGAGGTCGTGCGGTTTTTAAGTCGTTGCCAGCTCGTGGTTTGGCGCACAACAAATGACCTTTGGTGATGTTGGGCTATCGCACAGAATGTGCGTTCTTCAAGTTCCAAAGTCACACGGAGGTCGCTATGAGCGTAACGGATTTGAGGCCAACTAAAAAGAACCTATCGGCCGTTTCCCATGCCGGAGGGGCATCCGCGTTGGCAGGAGATTGACGAAAAGCTGGCGACCGATGATGTCGCTCGCGTCGTCGAACGCCAAGTCAATCAGCTTGACCGCGAACCGGTCGATCAACTCTATCACGGTGTGGGGCGAACGCCGTTTGACCCTGTGATACTACTGAAGATGGTGCTCTATCAGTATCTCAAGGGAAGACAATCTCCGGCCGCGTGGTACGAGGAAGCTCGGCTCAATGAAGCCATGCAGTGGCTCGGGCGAGGTTACCAACCCGGTCGGCGAACGTGGTACGAGTTTCGGGATCGTCTCGGGGGAGTCGTCGAGCGACTTCACGAGCAGCTCCTTCAGAATGCGATCACTCAACGCAACCTCGACCCGACCGTCGGCGTTCAAGACGGGACGTTCATTGCGGCGTGTGCGTCGCGTCATCGGATGCTCACTCGAGAGCAGTTGCAAAAGCGTCAACAGCTTCTGGCCCGTGTGATCGATGGTACTTTGCCAGCCGGCGAAGAAGTTCCGAAGTGGGTCCCGACGACGGACAACGGTCGCTTGGATTTGGCTCGTCGGATCGAAGTGGCCAGCGAGGTCCTGGCGGCGAGAATTGCGAACAACGAAGCGAAAACCAGCGACAAACGCAAGAATCCAGAGAAGATCCAAGTCAGCTTGACGGATCCGATCGCTCCGCTGGGCCGTGATAAGCTGAAGGTTTATCGTCCGCTTTACACCGTGCAGTTGGTGGTCGAGCCACGTAGTCACTTGATCCTCAGTTATGACTGTGCCGCTGCCACGTGCGATGCCGGAACCCTGGCTCCGATGATCGACAAGACCCAGCTGATCGTCGGCGGGCGATTGAAGACGATGCTGGCCGATGGAGCTTATTGTTCGATACTCGACCTGCGCGATGCTGAAGATCGCCACGTCGATCTGCTGGCACCCGTGCCAGCGAACAGCAGCACCAACAAACGAAAGTCCGCCAGCGGTGAACGACAGATTCCTCGAAGTGAGTTTACGTATGACGCGGCCAGCAACTCGTACACCTGTCCAGCCGGTCACACGTTGCCGTACACGGAACGTCAGCGTCAGCATCGGTTTGGCGGACGAACGCTGGATCAGTATCGGTACGAATGTTCGGCGGTTCATTGCCAAGCGTGTCCGCTGGCATCACGCTGTCTGGCGGGAGGAAAAGCTCGAACGATTCGCCGCATGGAAGGCGAAGA
>JAQBZB010000021.1 GCA_027622275.1 Planctomycetota bacterium
GCCACCTCTTCTCGATTACACCCGAATCCCCGCCCAGCGCTGGCGTTTTCAAACGCCGTTCACAGGTGATTTGATGAGCAACGATACCGGGGCGGGAAGTATGATCGTTGTTAGTCTGCCGACGCATGGGAAGCTATTCGGCGGTAGCGGCGAACTGGCCGTTGGCGACACGTTTTCCACGTGGTCCTACACACCCACTAACGACAATGCCGACGAGGGCTGGCACGGGACGGACACGTGGACTTACAAGGTCCGGCAACCGTGCATGGACGGGTCGACCCAGGACAGTAATAGCGCGACCGTCACTGTCAACGTGCCCGAAGTCAATATGGTCATTTATCATGGACAGGGAGGGGCGGCCGTCGACAAGACCAAAGAACGAGTCACAAACCAACTCGACGCCAACGGCAATCCCGTACTTGACGCGAATGGAAACAAGGTCAAGGTCGGCGAAGGCGCATTTACGGTGGCGAATTTGAACGACACCGACAACGACGGCCATGCTGACTATACGACTGACGACCACGCAGCAAATGGAGGGCACGCCGCCGCGAACGGTCGTAATGAAGTGGACCTCATCAAAGTCGTCCTAAAGAAACCGTCGTTCTATCCTGCGGGTGCAATGATGAGGTTCGATGTCACTTTTGGAAACGGAGCCCACGGAAGCGCAAAGATCTGGAAAGACGAGTATCGCGATCAGCTAGAGGATCCTTCCCCATCGCTCACTTTCGGAGAATCCGAGACTGAGCGGATCTATTGGGTTGAATTGATCAGTCCGAGCGTCGAGATCGGCGACTACCATTTTAGTTACGGCTATATGCAAGGCGGGCTTACGGATTATGCCAGTGCAACGGCGGTTTGGGCATCCGTCACCGCAGTCGAACACAACAATCGGACAGGTGCCGCAATTCTCGCCGACCCAAAGTGGGCTGACGTGTCGGGGGTAGTTCGAACGGCACTAGAAAGCCAAGTGGACGCTGGATTACTCCCGGTCGCCAGGGCACTAGGGATTTTGAACGTGATTTACCAGCGTTGGACCGTCACGCCGCCGCGAATACATCAATACAGCGACATCGTTAAAGTCGACGTCGGACGTCGACTCGAGTCCATACGGTGGTCGATCGATGACAATGGAAACGTCGTGGTCAATCCAATAACTGGAGTGGTGGTTGGGTTCGAAGAGATAGACTTTGAGGGCGGTGACGAGTTCGCAAATGATGATGCCAGCGAGCTTGACGAGACGGGGCCCGATCTGTCAGCGCACGACCACATATTCTCTCTCGATACGCCCGGTACGGATTCCGCCGCCCCCGCGATCCTGCAGTTTTGGGTAAAGGAAGTCAATTTTGAAGAATTTGTTCGAATCGGTATTGGCGCTAACGACCCGCATGACAATGGTGTTTCAGGAAGTCGCGCCTCCGAGAAGTTCAAATGGCATGCATCGTTCTATCTCCAGGAAATAAACGGCTTTTGGTATCGACGCCCGCTGCTAACAGGCCCGAACAATACCGCCTTGATCAATCCTAACGAGAATGTGTTCAATGAGATTGGACCAGAGCACATCGTATTTCGTACTGCTTGGGACAACCCAATGCCTCCTGGAGATGTTCCGCCACCCCCTTAAGGAGACGATCAGTGATCCAAAATGCCATGTCCCGAGTAGAATGTTTCACCAGAGTCGCACAAGCGAGCGCGCTGACAGCGATAATCATTTGCCAAGGGAGTGTGGCGCATACGAGTTTCGCACAAACAAATGATCCTTTGTCTGCGCCCCTACCGAGTGAGGCCATAGTTGGATCGGAGCAATACCGGAAAACACTGCTGGAGCGGAGGCGGACAGATGTCACTTCGCTCCGACAAGCTTTGTCAACGTGTCCTGATAGCTGGGCAGGTGATTTGCAAAAGAAAGCAATCATTGAGCTGCTAGGCGAACTTCGAGCTTCAGAAGCGGCGGATGACTTAGTTCGAATCGTCAGTTTTACGCCAGCCTTGCACGAACTTGGCGAGCCATCTGACCTGCAGCACTATCCTGCCGCCCATTCGCTGGTTCGCATCGGCGTTCCGGCCCACCGAGCGATATTCAATCGACTTCATCATCCTGTGACGGACGAAGAGTTGAAAGTCTTCGCCTACATACTTTCGGCGCATGCGGGTTTAGTCGACGCTCCAACGGGTTTGTTCTACATACGACGTGCCAAACCTGCAACCAAAGCTTTTCCTCAATTGCAAGAGAATCTTGACGCAGCAGAAACGATCATGAATTCACGAGACTTCGGCAAGATGTCCGATTGGCCAGCGCCCCGGCGTGAGCCTGGCGCAATTCCGCAAGAGGTTCCGGCGAACCTATTGCGTCGGTAGAATGCGAGAATTCCGCTTCCCTGATAACGGACGCTGAAAACGAGAACAGGAGAAGTAGGTTACGGCTGGGTGGCACTGACAAATGCGGACGATCGGTGTGCCACTGGCTATGCCAGTGCTCTCGTCCGGGAGGAAGGCTCTTGACGTTATGCGACCACCATACACTTCGCTTGATCGGCAAGGCACTGGCACAGCCAGAAGTGGCACGCTCCATCGTCAATCACAACCACCTGCGGACAGCCACTCCATGAAAAACCATCGACACCCTCGCGGCTTTACCCTCGTGGAACTGCTGGTCGTGATCGCGATCATTGGCATCCTGGTGGCGTTGCTGCTGCCGGCGGTGCAGGCGGCTCGGGAGGCGGCCAGGCGGATGCAGTGCGGCAATCACTTGAAGCAACTGACGCTGGCTTGTCATAACTATCACGATACTTACAAGTCGTTTCCGCCCGCGTTTCTCTGGAAACATAGCTCCGCTCCCAACACGGCGAACAACGCGCTGCTGGTCCGGGCCAAGTGGAGTTGGGGGGCGCTCGTGCAACGCTTCATCGAAGGCGGCAGTACGGCGGACGCGATGTCGATCGGCAACACGTGGCTGGACAACGGCGGCAACGATGCGGTCACGCTGCACGCGAACATCCTGCAAGCCACGTCCGCCATCTTCCGCTGTCCGTCCGACGTCGGGCCCGACACGAACACGGACCGGCAGTTCGGCGGAGTCTTCGCCAGCGCGACCTCGAACTACGTCGGCAGCAACAGCGCCCTGGAAACGGGGCGATTCTGGCGCGGTCCCACACTGGCCGGCGTGACCCAGCAGATCGCCTACCGCGGGATGTTCTTTGACAACATCGGCCAGTCGTTCCGCGACGCCTTGGACGGCAGCAGCAACGTGATCGCGTTGGGTGAGCGGCGCTGGCAAGTGAAACAACGCGGCGGGGGCAGCGCGATCGTCGTCATCGGCGCGGGGCTGGTGTACGGCCGCCGCGAGATCGACCAGACGCGGTACGAAGGCGACGTGATGGGCTGCGGCGTCGCGCGGATCAACGCCCATCATGCGGCTGTCGCCGCGGTCTTGCCCACCACCAATCCGGAAACGGCCGCGACGCGCGGCTTCTCCAGCCAGCATCCGGGCGGAGCGATGTTCAGCCTGGCCGACGGCAGCGTGCGGTTCATTAGCGAGACGATCGAGACGAAAGGCTATGACGATACGGGTTTGAACTTGGCGTGGAGCTTCGATCCGTTGTCCAATGCTTCGGTCCTAAACGGCAATGCCGCGGTCGACAGTACGTACGAGTATTTACTGGCGACTCAAGACGGCAACGCGGTCGGAGATTATTAAAGTAGCCATCACGCTCCGTCGTGATGAGCCAATGCGAGTTGAGTCTAAATCGGATGGGGACGTTGTGACGAGCGGAGACGGTTGCCCGAGAAGGCTCGTCACGGCGGAGCGTGACGGCTACTTTGGTGACAGCGAGTTGGGAAACACACCATGAACAATCTCGTCTGGCTGGCGTCGTATCCGAAATCCGGGAATACTTGGGTGCGGATGTTCGTGGCGGCGTATCTGGGGGAGAGCGGAGAGACGAGAGCGGAGAGCGGAGAGCCAAGGGCCGAGAGCCGAGAGCCGACGTTCGATCTGCTGCAGGTGAATCAGTACTCACGCTCCGACAGCCTGCTCGCACACTTCGCCGAATTGGCTGGGAAGCCGGCGGCGGAATTGACCGACGAAGATATCGACACGCATCGGCTCGCCGTGCAAGAGCGGCTCGCACGAAGCATTGGTCAGCGCGTCGTCAAGACGCACAACGCGCGCGTGAAGCCGAATGGGCAGCGACAGGTGTTTTCGCGGTTTACCAAAGGCGGCATCTATGTCGTCCGCAATCCGCTGGATATCGTCGATTCGCTGGCGGATCACACCAATTACTCGCTCGACGCCGCGATCGGGTTGATGAACGAGCCGGGACACCGCTTGGGCCGGACCGACACACATGCGGCCCAGTTCGTCGGCACTTGGAGCCATCACGTGCGGACGTGGATCAACAACGACAACGAGTTCCCGTTGATCGTGCTGCGCTACGAAGATCTCACGCAGAATCCGCTCGAACAGTTCGGCAAGTTGATCGAGTTTCTGGGTTGGGACGACGACGCGAACCGCATTCGCCGGGCGGTCGAGTTGACTTCGTTTCCATCGCTGCAACAGGCCGAACAGAGAGACGGCTTTGCCGAGAAGAGTACGGTGGCCCGCAGCGGCCGCTTCTTCCGGCACGGCGAAAGCGAGCGGTGGCGCAAGGTGCTGACGGCTAGTCAAGCAGCTCAAGTGGTCATTCATCATCGCGAGGTGATGGAGATGCTGGGGTATGAAGTACCGAGCGCGGGCAGAACGAACGCTGCGCGGAATGGGAGGCCGTACGCGGATCAGAGTTCCGGTTGGCGCAATTTGGACTGCTGTGACTCGTCACAGCTTTCGTCCGCGGCAAAGCCGCTTTCCTTGGCCGAGGCCAGCGTGGCGAACGAAAGTGGCTGCGCCACCAGACAAAGCGGCGACAAGTCGCCGCAGTCCAAAACAAATCGCCGCGATCAACAGATCATCGCTTACGAAATCTATCCGCAGACGGAGATGCCGCTGACGCCGGCTCCGATCAATCGGCCGTGGATGGACCAGACGCAGCAGCGCTACGCCTATCGCTGCCTGCCGCTGACGCTGGCCAATCAAGCGGGCTGGGTGATCGCGAATCCAACGGGCTTTACCGTTTACTGGAACGGCGGCTCGCGTCCCGACGACGTGATCTTGACGTTCGACAACGACCGCCCCGAGAAACGCATTTCCGGGCTGTTCGGCCACGGCGTGGTGACGTTCAACATGCCGTACCTGTTCCGCACGCCGGAGAACATCAATCTGTGGGTCAAAGGCCCGACGAATTCTCCGCAGGACGGCATTCACGCGCTCGAAGGCATCGTGGAAACCGATTGGACGGCCGCGTCGTTCACGATGAATTGGAAGCTGACTCGCGCCAGTCACGTCGTCCGCTTCGAGGCGGGCGAGCCGATCTGCATGGTCGTGCCGTTTCCACGCGGCTTGATCGACGCGCTATCGCCGCACAAACAATCGCTCGACAGTGCTCCGGAAGTCGCCGAGGCCTATCGCCGCTGGAGCGCCGACCGCGACGAATTCCATCGGCTCATCAAGTTGGGCGACATGCAAGCCATCGGACGCGGCTGGCAGAAAGATTACTTCCAAGGCCGCGACCCCGGCCGCGAGAGATTCGACACGCATCAGACGAAACTGACCGTGCGCCCCTTCAGCCAACTCTAGTAGGTCACCAACCCGCCGACTGTTAAGTTAGTTGTGCGACGGTATCGGTTGTCAACGCCTGCGGCGCGACCCATACGCGAAGCACAGAGCGTGGCACAACCCAATTGCTACGCCGCTCGCGAACGAGCAACAACGCTCGGCTGGTCGGTCTCGAAGTTGACAAGTTCGCGGATCGCGTAGTTCTTGTTGGCTTGAGCGCCGTAGTAGATCCGCGCGGCTACTTCGCCAAGCAATCCGAGGCTGAAGAACTGAAGTCCCGCCATCATCGAGAAGATCGTCAGCAGCAGAAATGGATTCCCCGTCATGTCGACCGCCCCGAACAGCTTCATGGCCACGGTCGCCACAGCGGACGCCCCGCCAGCGGCCGAGCAGAGCAGCCCCAACGATCCAAACAGCTTCATCGGGCTGGCGTAGTAATCGAGGATGTACTTGACGGTCATCAAGTCGAGTACGACACGAAATGTCCGCGAGATGCCGTACTTTGACGTCCCGAAACGACGCGGATGATGGCGTGTGACCACTTCCACGCAACGGGCACCGCGCTGATGAGCCAGGATGGGAATGAAGCGGTGCATTTCGCCGTACAGTTCCAGCTCCTGGGCGATCTCACGACGAATCGCCTTCAACGTACAACCAAGGTCGTGAATCGGGAACTTTGTCGTCTTGGAGATCAGCCAATTCGCCATCTTCGAGGGCAACTTGCGGCTGAGCCACTTGTCCTGGCGATTTTTGCGCCACCCATGAACGACATCGTAACCTTCATCCAGCTTCTCGATCATCATCGGGATATCCGCCGGTTCATTCTGCAAATCCCCGTCCAGCGTGATGATCGCGTCGCCCGTGGCCATCTGAAGACCGGCATGCATGGCTGCCGTTTGGCCATAGTTGCGGCGGAAGAAGACCAGTTTCACGCGCGAGTCCTGCTCCGCCAACGACTTCATTAGCTCGCGGCCACCGTCGTTCGAGCCGTCATCGATGAACAAGATCTCGTAAGAGCGGCCGAAGTCTTCCATGACGTCGGTGACCTGCCGATACATCGCGATGATGTTCTCGACTTCGTTGTAAACCGGAATCACGACCGAGACATCCATGCGAGCGGCTCCGAGTAGCTGTTGATGGTCCATTAATCGCCGTCTTTGTGGGGCGAATGGAGGGCCGGAAGTCTAAAACAACGCGGTACTTGCGGCAATGTCAGTTGTCGCGACGCCGTGATGCTAGAGACCCGGCGTGCGCGTTTTGAAGTTGCACGTTTTAGGCCCGCAGGGTCGGCATATCCTTTGCCGGTGGTGTGAACCACCGGTCGCGAAGCGTTAGGAAAACTCAGGCCCAGCGGGCCGACACAGACACGTTGTGTCGGCCCGCTGGGCCTTCCGACCATTGATTGCTTAGTTCCAGTGGCTCACGCCACCGGCAGGGGTTGTATCGTGCCTCCGGCACTGAAAGTGCGCAACTTCAAAACGTGCGACGGGCGTTTGGTTCAAGTATCGGATGCACCTGTACGACGGCCCTCCGAGGCCGTCGAATCCTCATGAGTCCTCAAAAATCGACGGCCTCGGAGGGCCATCGTACAAGGAATCCGCGACGCTCCGCTGAAACAAGCCCGCACATTCTTGAGCCAAGCCTTCCAGCGATTCTTGCTCGGCCACGCTCAACCGCCCCCCCACGCCATCCGGCGAGCGGGCCCGCGCCAAGACTTCTTCGGCCCGCGCCCGCAGTAGCTCGCGCTGTGCCGCAGTCGACGCTTTGGCCGCCGCCATCTTCAAATAGACTCCCGGAATCAGTTGCTCTCGTAGCCAAGTACTCACGTCCGGCGACAAGTTCCTCGACGCCAGCCGCTGAGCCACCGTCTTCCAAAAGAACACGATCGTGGCGATCATCGGGTCCAACACACGGCGGGCCTTGGCCAATCGCTGGCGTGCCGATTCTGATAAGCCGGCCTGCTTGGCGATCTCGTCCAGACGGTCAAAGTGGCCGCTCAGCCGCCGCGAGACTTCCTCCGCCTCCAGCGGTTGGCCGGTCTCCAAATCGATCGGGTGATAGTCGTGCGACAAGGCCTGCCGCGCCTCGGTCGCTTGTTGCTGACGCTGCTGACAAGCCGCCTGTTGCTGCTGGGCTTCAGCTTCGGCAATCACCGCCTGTTCGAGTTGCTGTTGCAACTCGGCGACATGCGCGGTCAGCGGACATTGTTCTTGGCAGGCGGCCTGCTCGGCGCGAAGTTCGGCGGTGGTCTGCTCGGCGTCGGTGACGGCCTGATAGGCCCGTGGCTGTCTTGACAGCGTTGGCGATGCTGCCGCAGACAGTACCGCAGGGAACTATCAGAGTGTCCGAGTTGGTGTGCCACCGCTCGCGGCGACTGCCACCAAAAGCCGATCGTTTCGGCCTGCTGTCGAAAGTAGGCTTGTTGCCACTGGGGTGATTCCCGCCACGGGTTGGCGGAAGTAGATTGAGCCTTGGCATCCATGAGTAGACCTCCTTCAATGGCTGTCCAATACCATTGAAACATCAACCCTGGGTGCCATTTCAATAAGCTAGCACCGCTACCTGCGCAAAGGTCCGATCAAGGCCTCGCGTTGATGACTGCTGATTAGCGTTCCGACACAAAGCAGCCACTCGACACCCAACACCATCACTCAACCCATGCAACTTTGGAGAAACCGAATGACCCGTTGTTTTACTTTTGCTGCCCTGACCTTGTTCGCTTTGCAAGCCTTCGCCGCGGATGACCCGCAAACCGCGCCGCCAGAATCCTCCGACATGAAAGCGATCTTCAACGGCAAGGATCTGACCGGCTGGGATGGCGACCCGCGATTGTGGTCTGTGAAAGATGGCGCGATTCACGGCGAGACGACTGCCGAGAACGCGGCTGGCGGCAACACGTTTATCATCTGGCAGGACGGCACGACGAAGGACTTCGAGTTGCGGCTGTCGTTCCGCTGCAACGCGACGAACAACTCCGGGATTCAATACCGCTCCAAGCACATCACGGATGGCAAAGTGCGTAACAAGTGGGTGGTCCGGGGCTATCAGCACGAGATCCGCAACGAAGTCAAATTGCCCAGCGTCTCCGGCTTCATCTATGACGAAGGCGGCAAGCGCGGGCGGACTTGTCTGGTCGGCGAGAGGGCCAGCTGGGGCGAGGACGGAAAGAAGATCACCGGCCAGTTGATCGACGCCGAAGGCTTTGAGCAGCTGTTCAAGCTGGATGACTGGAACGACGTGGTGATCATCGCCAAGGGGACGCACATCCAGCACTACATGAACGGCCGCTTGATCCTCGACTTTACCGACGCCCCCGAACTGGCGTTGCGCGACGGTATCCTGGCCCTGCAACTGCACGCCGGCCCACCGATGTGGGTCGAGTTCAAAGACCTCCGCATCAAAGAGATCGAGTAGCTAGCGGACGATCATCTCGACAAAAGCACCAGATTCTTTGGCGTCCGAGTGAAGATCTGCCGATAAACCGGATCGGGTCGATTCTGTCGATCCGTACCGGTTGTTTCGTAGCGGGGGGGCCTGCTCGATTGACTGGCTCTCTCATCGCGATGCGTTATCTCACGTTCGGCTTACTGCTTGTGGTGACTGCTGGCTGCACGGCCATCCCCGATATCGTGCATCAGCCCCAGTTTCACAACCCCTTTCCGCAGCTCAGCCGCGTCGCCGTACTGCCGTTCTATAACCAAAGCGACGATCCGACGGTCGATCAGGATCAAGTCGCCCTGGCGTACTACAACGAGCTGCAGGCGATTCCCGGCTTTGAAGTCGTTCCGGTGGGCGTTGCGAAACAGCTGGTCGTTGCTAGCGGCACCGCCCCCCAGACCCCTCAAGACTTCCAAGAACTGGCACGCTTTATGGACGTCGACGCGGTCGTCGTTGGCTCGGTGACCGAGTTCGATTCGTACTATCCGCCGCGGATGGGGCTGACCGTCCGCTGGTACGCCGCCAATCCGAGCTTTCACCCAATCCCGCCGGGCTATGGATTGCCGTGGGGGACCTCGGAAGAGGAGTTCATCCCGGAGTCGCTGGTCTTCGACGCGGAGTTCGCGCTCGCCAAGGAGCAACTCAAGACGCAAACACCGCCAGCACCGGATCAAGAGGCGCGTTCCGTCGCGAGTGTGTCGCAAGCTTCGGCCGAAGAGTTGCTTGATCCGGCGGCAGAACCCGAACCAATCGGACAACCAGCAGAATCGATTCCACTGGGAGGACCGGTAGGACTGGGACTTGTTCCGCCGCCCCAGCTGCCAGCCGACTGGCCCGATCCGCGCGGATTCGTGCCGGCACCGCCGAGCCCCGAGCGTCCGCCGTCGCGTCCACAGAACGAACCGGTGCTGTCGCATACGCGTCTCTACCACGGAAACGACGCGGAATTCACGAAGCGGCTGGCCAACTACTTTTACTTTCGCGACGACGCACGCTTCGGCGACTGGCAAGCGTACCTGCAGCGCAGCGACGACTTCACCCGCTTCTGCTGTCACTTGCACGTGACGGAGATGCTGGCAGCACGCGGAGGCGGCGGAAAAACGCGAGTGGTGTGGCGCTGGCCGATTGGCCGATATGACCGATAGGCCGCACGGATGGCGGCCTGCGATCACCCAACGTGGCCTTTCGCTCCGCGAAAGGAATGATGCCGCCATCTCCTTTCGCGGAGCGAAAGGCCACGTACTCAACCACGTCGCCCCGCAGGAGTTCCAGACGTGTCACAAGACATCAATGTATTGGCCCTCGTGAAGGGCGAAGAACGCTACGTCTTTCTGTTCGACGACAACAACCGCAGCGAAGTGTTACGGACGCTCGGTCGTTATGCCTCGAATCCGGAACTCAGCTTCAGCTGGTATGACGCGGCGGTGCTGAGCCAAAAGATTCGTCAGGTCACGGCAGAGGCCGAGTCGTCCCAGTCCAAGCCGCGTTTCAAGCTCCCCTTGCCAACGGACAATTCGGGATTTGAGTAGTTACGTGGCCTTTCGCTCCGCGAAAGGAACCACGCATCTCTCCTTTCGCGGAGCGAAAGGCCACGTGGATGAAAACTGCGATTCCCCGCTTCCTTCGCTACTTGCAGGTCGAACGTAACGCGTCCGAGCTGACGATCAAGTCGTATCGCGAGGATTTCGAGGCGCTACTCGAGTATTTGACCGAAGCCTTTGGTCACGAGCCGATTCCGAGCGAGATCACTCCGATCGACCTTCGTGGCTATGTCGGGGCGTTGCACGAAGCGGGCTACGCCAAGGCGTCGGTGTCGCGTCGGTTGGCATCGATGCGAAGTCTCTTTCGCTTTGCACAGCGCGAAGAACTTGTCGACAGCAACCCCGCCAAGCCGCTCCGCAATCCGCGGCGTGACCGCCTGCTGCCGCACTTCCTTTCCACCGACGAAATTGGCCAGCTGCTTGATGCACCACCAGCGGACGATCCGCTCGGGCTCCGCGATCGCGCGATCCTCGAGACCATGTACTCGGCAGGCTTGCGTGTGAGCGAAACGGTCGGGGTGAATGAACAAGATCTCGACTTCGAGAACGGACTCGTTCGAGTTCGCGGTAAGGGCAAGCGCGAACGACTCTCGCCGCTTGGATCGTACGCCGCGCGTGCGATGAAGCGTTGGTTGAAGGAGCGGCAGCTCTCGCCGAAGGAACCTCAAAACGGAACAGCCCCAGTGTTCGTCAACAAGTTCGGACGGCGGCTGACGACTCGGAGTGTCGGGCGGATGCTAGAGAAGCATCTCAAGCAGACGGGCCTCGACACGCGGACCACGCCACACACGTTGCGGCACAGTTTCGCCACCCACTTGCTCGATCGCGGTGCCGACATCCGCAGCGTTCAAGAGTTGCTCGGCCACAAGAGTCTGGTCACGACTCAGATCTACACACACGTCAGCACGGCGGGTTTACGCGAAGCCTACGAGAAGGCCCATCCGCGGGCTCGATAGAACTTCAGCCGCTGCGCCACGACGTCCGGTAGGACGGACCAGGGGTTCATCCGACAAACAGCCCAACCACGAAGCCCCAGAATCCAGGCGGATCGTCGCCCGCGTAACCGGGTTCGGGCATTGCTTCACTCCAACTACTTTGGGTCGAGCAGAAACTCGTGAATCCGTACGACTGGCTCGCCGCTCGTATCGACAACTTCGTCAGCCCCGGCCTCCAGCCGCTGAGCGAATTCGCGGAGTTCAGCCAGTGACAAACCCATCATGCTCGATTCGATACCCAATGTGGCTTGTGCATAGCAAAACAGTTTGTCCCCGCGCGTCGCATGTCTGGCCACGCCGTTGGCGCTTCCTTCGCGGGCTTTGACACAGGCGGCAGCCAGCTTGATCAGTCCCTTGATGAAGTCCGCGACGGTGCCTTGCCGGCCGGCGGCATGCCACACGGCTTCCCACGATTCATGGGCTTCCCAATAAAAACCATGATTGAACAGATCGATGCCACGCAGATACGGCCGACATTCCCGCCACTGCCGCGGATCGAAGTTCGCAACTTCTTCAGCAGCTGCACCAAAACTGTGGCCTTCGGGGTCTCGAATCGGATGCGGGAACTTGCCGGGCGCGTAGGAATAAGCCGGCATCGGTTCCCCCGGCAACAGCACTGGAATCTTGCTCATCATCACTCCTGATGTACGATAGGAAGCATTGTAGACGGAAACACGACGATCGTACCAAGGGATGAAGGCATCATGGACCACCGACGAATCTTGATCACCGGTGTCAGTCGTGGGCTCGGGCTGGCGATGACGGAGGAGTTTATCCGCCTTGGCCACACGGTCGTTGGCTGTGCCCGATCCGGGCCAGCCATCGCCAAGTTGTCCGATCGCTTTCCAAGTCCGCATCGGTTCGATGTCGTCGACGTCAGCGACGACGATCAAGTTGCCAAGTGGGCGAAACTTGTGATTCGCGAGATCGGAGCCCCCGATTTGCTTCTGAATAGTGCCGCTTTAATCAACGAGAACGCGTCGCTCTGGAATGTCCCGCCCGCAGAGTTCTCGCGGGTTGTCGACGTCAACATCAAAGGTGTCTATCACGTCATCCGCCATTTCGTGCCGGCGATGATTTTGCGCGAGACGGGTGTCGTTGTGAATTTCAGCTCGGGATGGGGCCGATCGACGTCGCCAATGGTCGGTCCGTATTGCGCGACCAAGTGGGCGATCGAAGGATTGACGCGTGCGTTGGCGGACGACTTGCCTTACGGGATGGCAGCGATTCCGCTGAACCCCGGCATCATCCATACGGACATGCTCGAAAGTTGCTTCGGTGCCAACGCAGCCGCCTATCCGCGCGCCGAGCAATGGGCCAAGAAGGCCGTCCCGTTTCTGCTCGATCTTGGTCAAGAAGATAACGGCGATCCGCTGACCGCTCCGAGCTAAATGCCGTCCCGACCTCGTATGGTATGACTACCAACTCGCAACATCCCGCCATGCTGGACGAAGCGGCTCTGCTTGCCGAGTGCGAAACTCGCCGGCAACGCCGTAGCGGGCCGGGCGGACAGCATCGAAATAAAGTCGAAACGGCGGTGGTCATCACACACTCGCCAACCGGCGTCCAAGGCGCAGCCACCGAACGGCGGAGCCAGGAGCAGAATCGGAAAGTCGCCATTCTCCGCTTGCGAATCAATCTAGCCATCCATCATCGAACCGAGGTTCCGGCCGAGGGTTACCAGCCGAGTGCGTTGTGGCAACAGCGGTGCCGAAGCCAGCGCATCACGGTCAATCCGCAACATGAAGACTTTCCGGCGATTCTGGCCGAAGCACTGAACTTGTTGGCCGCATGTGAGTGGGAACCCAAGGAGGTGGCTTCCCAGTTGAAGTGCTCGCCGTCGCAACTGGTCAAGCTCGTTCAACTCGACCCACATGCTTTCGTCGAACTGAATCGGCAGCGATCCGAGCGCGGGTTGCGGTCGCTGCGCTGACGTACGTGGCTTTTCGCTCCGCGAAAATGCATCGTTGCTCGTTCGCGGAGCGAACGGCCACGTACAGCGTCCCACTCGCCGAAGTTAGATTGTTTGAGTAGGATGGCGGTCTGCCAAGTTGCCGTAAACTGCCCGTAGGGTTCGTCGATTGAGTAACGTCGTCCAGCTAGAACCGAAGCTCGCCGGAACCAAAACGAAGGGATCTTATGCCTTCGTCAGCCTTGGTTGCGCGAAGAATCTTGTCGACAGCGAGCGAATGCTGGGTCTGTTGCAGCTGGATGGCTACGAGCTGGTCGCGGATCCGGACGGCGCTGACTTTGTGATTGTAAACACTTGCGGCTTCATCGAGCAGGCCCGCGACGAATCCTTTGCCGCGATCGACGAAATGCTCGCCTTGAAACGCGAGGGCCGGACGCGCGGCGTCATCGTTTCGGGATGTTTGGCCGAGCGACAGCGCGAGGATTTGTTGACCGACCGGCCCGACATCGATTCGCTAGTAGGAGTCTTTGGACGCGAGGAGGTGACCAAGGTCGCTGACCGCTTGCTCGGTAATCTGGACGAACAGCGAAACATCTTTCGGCCGGCGCCGATTCGTGCGCTGCCTGATACCAGCCGCTTGCGGATCACGCCTCGGCACTTTGCTTACTTGAAAATCTCCGAAGGCTGCGATCGGCTTTGCACGTTCTGCGCGATTCCAAAGATGCGTGGCAAACACGCCACCAAGCCGATGGAAGAGGTGATTCTGGAAGCCAAGGAATTGGCGTTGGACGGCGTTCGCGAGTTGATCATCGTGGCCCAAGACACGACGTATTACGGCATGGACTTGTATGGTGAGCCGCGGCTGGCCGAGCTGCTCCCGCAACTTGACGAAATCGAAGGCATCGACTGGATTCGCCTGATGTACTTCTATCCGATGTACATCACGGATGCGTTAGTCGATGTGCTCGCCAACGCCAAGAAGATCCTGCCGTACATCGACATGCCATTGCAACACATCAACGACAACATGCTCCGCCGGATGTCCCGTCGCGTGACGCGCGCGCAAACGGAAACATTGATTCAAAAGCTGCGAGATCGCATTCCGAACCTGACGTTGCGGACAACATTAATTACCGGCTTCCCCGGCGAGACGGAAGCGGAGTTCGCGGAACTCGTCGAATTCGTTCAGCAGCAAAAGTTCGATCACATGGGCGTCTTCACTTACTCGTTCGAGGCTGACACGCCTTCAGGCAGGCTGCCCGATCACTTGCCAAAAGAGGTCAAAGAAGATCGTCGCGAGCGTCTGATGGCCGCCCAGCAACCGATCGCGTTCGAACGCAGCCAGGCTCAACTTAGCAAGCAAATGGATATCATCCTCGATCAAGCCGTCGCTGGCGAAGACAATGTTTGGGTCGGCAGGTCGAAGGCCGATGCGCCGGACGTGGACGGCGTCATCTATGTCACGGGCGGCGAAGAAAGGCTGGCCGCCGGCGACATCGTCCGCTGCGAGATCGTTGCCAGCCAAGGCTACGATCTGGCAGCCGTGGCCATCGGAGTTCCAAAGTAGCCATCTCGCTCCGCGAGATGAGCCGCGCAACATCGGATTCGAAGTGACGTCAAACTTCGCACAAGTCAATTCAAGAAAGGCTCATCTCGCGGAGCGAGATGGCTACATTTGTGTCTGAACCCACTGAACAGCAACCGGCCAACGACCTCTTCAACGTCCCCAATCAACTGACGGCGGCGCGATTTATTCTCGCAATAGTCGTCTTCGTCTTGATTCCGTGGCAATTCTATCTGGCCGCCTTGATCGTGTTCGCGATCGCGGCATCAACCGATTGGATCGACGGCTACTATGCCCGCAAGTACGGCCAAGTGACAAAGATTGGCCGGATGTTCGACCCGTTCGTCGACAAGATCATCATTTGCGGAACATTCATCTTCTTAGCCGCCGAGAAAGATTCTCGCATCGACGCCTGGATGGCCGTCGTCGTGGTCGGACGTGAGTTGCTCGTGACCGCTCTTCGTTCGTCGATTGAACAAAGTGGCGGCGACTTCTCGGCAAGCTTCGCGGGCAAGTTGAAGATGGTGTTTCAGTGTGCGGCGGTGGTCGCGAGTTTGTTGACCCTGTGGCTGGGCGGCGATGGTCCGAGTTGGCTGCCGCCGGCGGTGACCGTGCTGGCCTGGGTTGCTATCTTGTCGACGGTTCAATCAGGTCTGGACTACATCATCGCCGCCGCAAGGCATTTCCGCCAGGAAGACGTGTCGCCGTGATCACCGACGTCACCGCCATGGTCGTCACGGGCATCCTGTTTCTCGTGACGTATGCCTGGATCTCCTTGTTGGCGAAAGTCCTTCGCGGCAAAGAACTGCTCGCGTTTGAACCGCGACGCGAAACGCCGTGGGGGTTGATCGCGGTCGTCCTCTCGTTCTTCCTGCTGATCGGCAGCCAGATTGTCGCGGGATTGGCTTTTGCCGTGCAGTCGGACGCCGAGCCGACGGTCGCGCAAACCGACGCGCTCTTAACGTGGACGGCTGTCGCGATACTCGCCGCGACCTTGATCTCGATCGGCCTGATCCATCTCTTTACGAAAGCCGGTCGAGCAGACTTCGGGATCTCGCTCGATCATGTCCCGCGCGATCTGTTGACTGGTGTTTACGCATTTTTGATTCTGGCACCCATCACGTTCGCGATCCAGTATGTCTTCGTCTACGTGTTCGGACTCGAATCGCACCACCCGCTGATCGAACTGTTAAAAGAAGATTCGAGTGGCAAGCTCTTTGGTGTCGTGACGTTGCTCGCCGTCGTTGTGGCTCCGATCGGTGAGGAGTACTTCTTTCGAGTTCTGTTGCAAGGCTGGTTGGAACGAGTGTTTCGCTTCCGAATCACGCACGCCGGTGAGGTCGAGCGTCCCGCTCGATCCGAGGTCGCACCGACGGGCGAAGACGCGGCGCAAGGATCGGCTGGATTCACGCTCGAATCGGACGCGAACCCATACTCTTCGCCTCCGCTCGGCGATACGGTTGACGACAATTCCGTCGCCGTGATCGTCCCAGCCGCATCCGCCGTTCCCATTTTGATCAGCGCAGCGGTCTTCGCGTTGATGCATTGGTCGCACGGGCCTGACCCCGCCGCACTGTTTGTGTTGGCGTTAGGACTCGGCTTCCTATATCAGCGGACGCATCGTTGGCTGCCTTGTATCGTGACACACGCCTGTCTGAACGGCACAACGATGTTGTTGCTGTGGTTTGGCTTGGATGAGTTGCCCCCGTGATCGGCCACCTTTCGGTGGTTGGTGCGCCACCTCTATAATGCCCGGTTTGAACAACGACGCTCAGCGGAAGAAGGATTGAAAGATGGCGATTGGATTCGGTGTGATCGGTTGCGGCATGATCGCGAATTTCCATGCCAAGGCGATCGCGGACATTCGTGGTGCCAAGCTGGCCGCTTGCTTTGACATGTTCCCAGCCGCGGCGGACCGCTTCGCCGCCCACACCGGTTGCAGGGCCTACCACGACCTCGCCGTGATGCTCGCCGATCCGAACGTCGATATCGTCACCATCTGCACCCCCAGCGGGGCTCATCTTGAACCGGCGGTCGCCGCTGCCAAAGCGGGCAAGCACGTGATCGTCGAGAAGCCGCTTGAGATCACGCTCAAGCGATGTGACAAGATTATCGCAGCCTGCGAGAAAGCGGGTGTCGTTTTGGCAACGATCTTTCCATCGCGGTTCCACGAATCGTCGCAACTGCTCAAAAAGGCGATCGACAAGGATCGCTTCGGGCGGCTGACCGTCGGCGACGCTTATGTGAAGTGGTATCGCACGCAAGCTTACTACGACAGCGGAGCGTGGCGCGGCACGTGGAAGTTCGATGGCGGCGGGGCCTTGATGAATCAAGCGATTCACAGCGTCGACCTGCTGACGTGGCTGATGGGTCCAGTTACCGAGATCACGGCGCACACCGCGACCTTGGCTCACACGGACATCGAAGTCGAAGACGTGGCGATGGCGACGCTCCGATTTGCGAACGGCGCACTCGGTGTGATCGAAGCCACGACGGCGGCCTATCCAGGTGCGTTGAAGCGGATCGAGATTCACGGCTCGCACGGCTCGGCGGTCTTGGTAGAAGAAGACCTCAAGATGTGGGAGTTCGCCAAGCAGACGAAAGCCGACGCGGCGTTGCTGGAACGGATGCAAGGGAGGACGAAAACCGGCGGCGGCGCGTCGGACCCAACCGCGATCGGACATCACGGCCACGCGGAGCTGTTCAAAGATGTGGTCAACGCCATCAAGAAGGGAACGAAACCGTTGGTCGACGGCCACGAAGGCCGCCGCTCGGTCGAAATCATTCTCGGCATCTACAAGGCCGCCGAAACCGGCAAGACCTTGCAATTGCCGCTCGCCGGCGATCCTGTGTTGAAAGCGCGAAAGCAAAACTAAAATCGGAGAACCCAACCATGCAACATGTCTCGCGTCGATCGTTTCTCGAAACCTCTGCCGCCGTAACCGCTCTTGCTCTTTGCAGCCGAACCGCTCGTGCGGCAGCAGGCGACAAAATGGCTTACGGGCTGGTGACCTACCTGTGGGGACAAGATTGGGATTTGCCGACGCTGATCGCCAACTGCGAGAAGTCCGGCGCACTGGGTGTCGAATTGCGAACGACTCATGCGCACGGTGTTGAACCGGCGCTCGACGACAAGCAACGCGCCGCCGTGCGCGAGCGTTTTGCCGATAGCGAGGTGACGCTAGTCGGAATCGGCAGCAACGAGCGATACGACGACCCCGACCCCGCGGTTGTTAAGAAGGCCATCGACGCGACGAAGGAGTTCATCCAGTTGAGCCACGACGTGGGCAGCACAGGCGTGAAGGTAAAACCCGATCGTTTCCATCCGGATGTGCCTCGCGAGAAGACCATCGAGCAGATCGGGAAGTCGCTCAACGAGTTAGGCAAGTACGCCGATGGGTTCGGCCAACAGATCCGCCTCGAGGTTCATGGCCAGTGTGCCGAGTTGCCGACGATCAAAGCGATCATGGATATCGCCGACCATCAGAACGTCGCTGTTTGTTGGAATTCGAACCCGCAAGATTTGCAAGGCGGAGGACTGGAACACAACTTTGGGCTTGTGCGGGATCGTTTCGGCGCGACCTGCCACGTCCGTGAACTCGACAGTCCCGACTATCCTTATCAACAACTGATCGACCTGTTGGTCAAGACGGACTACGAGGGCTGGATCTTGCTCGAATCGAGCAGCAAGCCGGCTGACAAAGTTGCGGCGTTGGCCGGGCAAGTGGTGTTGTTTCAGGAGCTGGTGAAGAAGTCTCAGGGGTGACGTGTTGGCGCCCCAGTTCGTCTTCGCGTGATCCGGTATTATTCTGCCCTCATCATTCTGCCACTTCGGCATTCTCTGATGTGCGGCTCGCAACGACTGCGGCGGGGCCGGTTGATGGTCGCCGATACCAGCACTATAATTCGCGCTCGAAACACACCAGAAACACCATCGTACGTCTAGTCGTCGAAAGAGAAACAGTCGTGGCAATTCGTGTAGCAATCAATGGATTCGGTCGTATCGGACGGCTCGTTTATCGCGCGATGGTCGAGCAAGGCTTGGTGGGGGATGAAATTGAAGTCGTCGCCGTCGGCGACATCGTTCCCGCCGACAATCTGGCATACTTGCTAAAATACGACACGACACAAGGCCGCTTTCAAGGGACCGTCTCGTCGGCGAAATCGGACAGCAAGAAGGAAGAAGACGACGTGCTGGTCGTCAACGGCAGCGAAATCCGACTCGTCAGTGCCCGGACTCCCGCTGAATTGCCGTGGAAGGCGATGGGCGTCGATCTCGTCATCGAGTCCACCGGCCTGTTCACGCAAGCCGAGAAGGCGGTGGGCCACCTTGAGGCTGGTGCCAAAAAGGTCATCATCTCGGCACCCGCCAAGGGCGAAGATCTGACCGTGGTGATGGGTGTCAACTGCGACAAGTACGACCCTCAGAAGCACAACATCATTTCCAATGCCAGCTGCACGACGAATTGTTTGGCTCCCACGGTCCACGTCTTGCTGAAGGAAGGCTTTGGAATCGACGAAGGTTTAATGACAACCGTGCATGCCTATACCGCGACGCAAAAGACGGTCGATGGTCCGAGCAAGAAGGATTGGAAGGGTGGCCGGGCCGCGGCTCAGAACATCATCCCGAGCACGACGGGTGCCGCGAAGGCAGTCGGTCTTGTCTGCCCGGAAGTGCAAGGCAAGATTACCGGCATGGCATTCCGTGTGCCGACGCCGACCGTGTCCGTGGTGGACCTGACCGTGCGGACGACTCGCGAGACAAGTTATGAAGAGATCTCGGCCGCCATGCAGAAGGCGAGCGAGACTTACTTGAAGGGGATTCTGGAATGCACGAGCGACGAAGTTGTCAGCAGCGACTTCATTCACTCGTCGGCTTCCTCGATCTTCGACCAAGGCTCCGGCATCGGTTTGAATAGCCGCTTCTTCAAGCTTGTCAACTGGTACGACAACGAATGGGGCTACAGCAACCGCGTCGGTGATTTGGTCAAGCACATCATCGCGAAAGGTCTGTAGAGTTAACGCGGTCCCGAACAAGGACGATTTCGTTCATCGACTGCCGTTGTTAACCTTGATAAATCGGCGGCGGCGGCGTTTCAGCGTCCGTCATTCGAGATGCGCGTAAACCTGTGTTGAGCAGCGCGACGAGCGCAACGCGCTGTGGAGCGTCTCCCGACCGGGCAAGTCGCACTTTGATCACATCGAAGCTCTTGCGGAATCGTGTCCACATGCGGTCATATTCGATCGCGGAAAACGCTTCGTCCAAACGCCCGTCGTGGCACGCGACGCAAGCGGCAGATGACTTCACGATCGCTTTCCGCGTCGAAGCGACAGGGCTGTCCGCGGTGTGGCATTTCGTACAGCAAGCAACATCCGCGGCAGCAGCGCGATTCGCCGCTGCGGTCGTCGAGCGACATGCGGAGGGGATCTCCAACGCGGCCAACAAAGTGTGGTCGCGATGCTCGTGGACGCGAAGGTTGGCAACCAATGGGGCGCTGTCACGGGTTTGGCGAACGGCAGCCAACGTGGCAAAGACCGCGGAACCGACGATCAACAAACTGGCGGCGACCGCGAAGGAGCGGCGCGTCAAGGAGCGGCGTTGTGCGCTCCGCGAAGCAACGTCTTGTCGCGGGGCGAACAGCGGCATGTGCGGCAGCGCGTCGATGATCGGCGTCAATCTTCCGCAATACGAAGGAAGTTCATCGTCGAGCCCGACCGACATCGACTCGTGGAACAAACCGACCGCCGGGCGAAACGCCTCAGCCAGCTGGCGGCACTCGTGACAAACGGCCAAGTGCGATTCGACGAGTTCATCGTCGTCGCCCCCCGACGGGAATGGCTCGCGAGTCAAAACGTCAAATACATCGTCACAGGTAAATACAGCTTTCATGGCCTGTTCTCCAACGATCGATCGATCGATAACTCATCTTCCGGCCCGAGATACTCGGCCATCTTGGTCAAGCCCCCACGAACTCGGTTCTTCGCCGTCGACAAACTGCATCCCATCGCCTCGGCGATCTCCTGAAACTTCAGCCCGCCAAAAAATCTCAGCCGTAATGCATCGGCTTGTCCTTCGGGCAGCTTCGCAAGCAGTGCGTCAAGCAGTTCCGCGCGCTCCCGCGCGGCCATTCGCGCCGAGGGGGACTCGTCCGACTTGAGCTGATCGGCCAGCTTCGCCCGCAGATCATCATCGCTGGCCGGCTGACTCCACGCCCCGATGAAGAGGCCGCGCGAAAACTTCTTCAATTGACGCCGGCACTGGTTCAGAAGGATCGTCCAGAGCCAGGTACGGAAGCTGTACTGGGAGTTGTAGGTGTGCAGCGACTTGAACGCGCACAGAAACGTTTCCTGCACCACGTCTTCCGCCCAATCAGGCCGACCCATGCGGCTGCACGCGACGCGGAACAGCGGCCCCTGATATCGCGTCACCAGCTGCGCGAACTGCTCCCTTTCGCCAGCGAGTACCGAGGCGATCAGCGTACCATCCGAGATCTCTTCGCGAGGTGACATCACGGGGCCTTTGGCGGAGTCGGTGGCCAGTAACAACAACGCTAGACAATGGTTATATCCAGCGAGCCCGAAAAAAGGTCAAGAGGTCGACCTTGGATTCTACTTCTTCGCGATCCAGATATTCCGGAACACGACCGGATTGCCATGGTTCTGTAGAAAGAGGCCGTCCGGTTCGGGGCCTTCCTCGTGGCGTCCGGGTGTTCCGTGCGTGATTTCCAAGTCGTCATGTATCACGACGCCGTTGTGGCGGATCGTGGTGCGGGCGTTCTTCACCTTCTTGCCGCTGTCATCGTAGCGGGCGGCCGTGAATTCGACGTCGTAGGTCTGCCATGACAAGGGCGGAAAGCACATGTTCACGATCGGTTCCGCGATCGAGTAGATCCCGCCGCACTCGTTGTTCTTGCCTTCCAAGCCGAACGAATCGAGGACTTGCACTTCGTAGCGGCTTTGCACATAGACGCCGCTGTTGCCACGCCCCTGCCCGCGCGCCGTCGGCATGAACGGTGTTTGGAATTCGAGATGCAGCTGGTGGTCGCCGAACTTCTCTTTGGTCGCGATGTTTTGCGCGCCGAGCCACTTGCCGTCAATCAGCTCGCCGCCTTCCCAGGCATCGGTCGAACTGCCGTCGAACAAAACAACGGCACCCTCGGGCGGCTTCGCGCCGAGCGTCGGGCTGTGGCGATGGACCTTGGTGAACTCAGCCACTTTGGCATTGCCGCCGTAGACCACAATCGAACCGTCTTTCACTTCGGCGGTGACCTTGCCGTCATCCGAATCGGTCGTGAACCGCAGCCGTCCGTTTTCTAACTTGCCTTCCGCAGTGTGTGATTTATCTCCGCGAGACCAACCATCGCCCGGCAAACCGCCGATGAAACCGACCGCTTGGAAGGCCCCGTCGCCGAGAGCGATGATCTGAACTCCGATTTTCAAATCCTCTTCGCCCGTTTTGACCGTCCCCGCATATTCGCCTTGCAGCTCGTAGTCGATCCCGGCTTTCGCTGGGTCGGTGAAGACCACGGCGTTAGGATCGGCGGCGAACAAGGTGGTGGCTGAAAATGCGACCGCAACGGCCAAGCAGCGAATTAGAACGAACATCGAAATACTCCCTGGGTGTGAATCGGATTGCGTGGAAATCAATTCTGGACGCTGACGGCTCGGCAAGCAAGTAGCAAGGTGACGGAAACAAGGGCCGGTCAGGTTTTCACGTAGTACAATCAGCCGCTGGGCGATAGCCCGCGGTTTCCGCAGGAACCGGACGCTATCGCGTACCGGCTAATCTGCCTGCTTTGAAAAACTGTGTCGCCCAGTGACAGAAATCGGGACGCTTGACGCCGCTTATCAGTTCGCCAACACTAAGTCGTTGCCATTCGCCCCGTGGTTCCTTCATCGAGATCGAGTACGCCCGTGCCGCTTACCGTCGTCTGCCCCGGCTGCAAAAAACGCTTTACCGTCAGCGAGAAGTTCGCCGGCCAAAAGGGACCATGCCCGAAGTGCAAGATCGAGATTACGATCCCGGCGCTCGAGGATCAGGTCGTGATCCACGCGCCAGATTCGGGGACGCTGAAGGATTCGAAGGGCCGAGCCGTCTCGAAGCCGATTCTGCGCGAGGAAACCAGGTTCTCGCCGAAGGTTGCGATTGGCGTCGGCGTCGCCGTGGTTATTGTGTTGGTGCTGGCGGTGATCTTGCGGCGCGGCCCAGATTCAGAACCGATTGAGCCCATTATCCCAATTCTCGGTGCCATCCTGTTCGCTCCGCCGTTAGCCTTGGGCGGTTACTCCTTTCTCCGCAGCGACGAGCTGGAACCGTATACCGGCATGGACTTGCTGATCCGCGTGTTGTCTTGCGGCGGGTCGTACGCGTTCTTGTGGGGAGCGTTTTGGTTCGTGTCGTCACAGCTCGGACCGTTCGAGACCCCGTACCTCCTCATGCTCGTGCTGCCGCTTGTTTTTGCCGGTGGGTTTGCCGCTTTCGCAAGCCTGGATTTGGACTACATGATGGGCCTCGTGCATTACGGGTTCTATTTGCTTGTGACCGGCGGCCTGGCACTGTTCATCGGCGTTGATCTGTTTGGGCTCGCGAGCGGTTAGCCGCGCGTTAACTCGTACTTTGGTTGGAAGGCGACAGAAGACGTGTCTAGCACCATCGGCGAGATTCCCGAGATCCAGGGCCTCGACGCGCGGCAGCAACTGCTTCGCATCCCGCCCCAGCTCGATGTGCCGCTCACGCAGCGAGTCCGGCAGATCATCGACACCGCCGAGTTCCGTCGACTGTCGCGAATCAGCCAGCTCGGTCTTGTTTCACTCGTCTATCCGGCAGCGCATCACACGCGGTTCGAACACTCGCTCGGCGTCTATCGCATGGCGCTGCTGTATTTGAAGCGGCTGTCGTACGACGAGCGGTTCGCGGCGGCGATTTCGACTCACGATGCCGAGGTCTTCATCGCGGCGGCGCTGCTGCACGATCTCGGACACTGGCCGTTCTGTCATCCGATCGAAGACTTGTACCTGGCCGGCGTTCCGGAGCACGAACTGTTCGCCAACAGCTTCCTGCTCGAAGGCGAAATTGCCGACGCCCTGCGGGACGACTGGGGCATTAACCCGCGTGAAGTCGTCACGCTGCTTTCCGAGAAGCCTCGCGACGCGAAGTCCCGCATTTTACGCAGCATGCTGTCGGGTCCGATCGACGTCGACAAGATGGACTATCTGTTTCGCGACAGTCTGCATGCGGGCGTTCCCTACGGCCAGAACTTCGATCAGCAGCGTTTGATCGGCAGCTTTTGTTTGAATGAAGCCGGCGACGGATTGGCGATCACCGAGAAAGGCCGGACGGCCGCCGAGATGATGGTCTTTGCCCGCTACGTCATGTTCAGCGAAGTTTACTGGCACCATTCGGTCCGCTCCGCGACCGCGATGTTGCAGCGGGCGTTCTACTTGCTCTACGCCGACCTCGATCTCGATTCGCTGTTCCGGCAACACGAACAGCCGTTGATTGACGAGCTGGTGAAGGCTGCGGGCACCGGTCCCGCCAACGAGTTGCTCGACGGATTGTTTGGTCCGGCCCGCCGGCTTTACAAGCGGTTGGCTCAGTACAGCTACTTCCAAGAGCGAGACATCTACGACCAACTGGCGCGCCGTCCTTACCCGTGGCTGGCCGGGTGTGCCGAGCACTTCACGAATTTGCTGAGTCGTGAACTCGGTCGTCGCGTCGCCCCGCACGAGATTCTGTTCGACGCGCCGCCGATCAAGCTGGAAGTCGAATTCGACATCGAAGTGTATTACGCCAAAGAAGCTTGTTATCGGCAACTGGGCGACGTGTCGCCGGTCGTCCGCACCCTGGCGCGCCAACAGTTTGACGACTTCGTCAAACGAGTCCGCCTGTTCTCTCACCCCGAACTTGCCGCCGACATCAACTCAACCCACGACATCAACGGCTTGCTTCGCGAAGCAATTGCCATCATGAACGGAGCCGACGCGCGATGAAGATAGCTGGTAACACGTTCCTCGTGACGGGAGGTTGTTCGGGGCTCGGCGAGGCATGTGTCCGCAGATTTGTTGAGCGGGGTGCCAATGTTGTCGTTGGCGACATCAACCGTGCCGCGGGCGGGACGTTGATGGATGACCTGGGCTCGCAAGTGATCTTCGTCCGTACCGATGTCACGTCGACCGGAGACGTCCAAGCCGCGATCGGTGTCGCCGTTGAAAGCTTTGGCGGGCTGCACGGCGTCGTTAACTGTGCCGGAATCCTGGGAGCTTCGCGAGTCGTCGGTCGCGACGGACCACACGATTTGGAACTGTTCGCCCGCGTCATCCAGATCAATCTGATTGGCACGTTCAACGTTGTGCGGCTCGCAGCGCAGGCCATGTCGACTGCCGAGCCGAACGAACAAGGAGAGCGCGGCGTGATCGTGAACACGGCCTCGGTGTCGGCCTTCGAAGGACAACTCGGACAGGCAGCTTATGCCGCGTCGAAAGGTGGGGTCGCCTCGATGACGCTGCCAATCGCCCGCGAATTGGCCCAGTTCGGCATTCGCGTTTGTGCCATCGCTCCCGGGGTCTTCAACACGGCGATGATTGCTACGGCACCCGAGGCCGTGCAAAAGTCGCTCGACGCACAGACTGTCTTTCCGGCGCGATTGGGCGATCCGGCGGAATATGCCGCCTTTGCTCAGCACATCATCGAGAACCCTATGCTGAACGGTTGCGTACTGCGGCTGGATGGAGCAATGAGGCTGTCGGCGAAGTAGGTGCGGCGCGGTCGATTCGATCGAAGTCCAATTTGACACGCGCCCCACAAAAGGTACAATGGCTGTAATGAGCGGAGTTCGCTTCCACGTTAAGTTTTTCAAGACGACGCCGGGCAGCGAGCCAGTCCGCGAGTGGCTGAAGTCGCTGGATCAATCCGATCGAAAGACGATTGGCGAGGACATCAAGACGGTCCAGTTTGGCTGGCCGCTGGGAATGCCGCTGATTCGGAAGTTGGAGGCTGACATGTGGGAAGTTCGCTCCAGCCTCAAATCGCGAATTGCTCGTGTCATTTTCACGGTTCATCGCGATAAGATGATTCTGCTTCACGGCTTCATTAAGAAATCACAGAAGACGCCGGCCGCCGACTTGAAGATCGCGCGCCAGCGTCTATCGCAGTTCCGGGAGGACGCTTCGTGACAAATAGACGCCAGAAAGCAAATCCGCGAGAGGGAAGTGACTTTGACGACTTTCTGGCGGAGGAAGGGATGCTCGCGGACGCCGAGTCGGTCGCGATCAAGCGGGTCATCGCTTTCGAGATTGCTCAACTCATGCAAACCGAGGGCGTATCGAAGACAGAAATGGCTCGCCGTATGAACACGAGTCGTTCCTCGCTGGATCGACTATTGGATCCCTCGAATGATTCTGTCACGCTACAAACTCTGGAACGTGCCGCGGAAGCGTTGGGAAAGCGATTGCACATCGAGTTCGCGGCGTAATATGATTCACCGGCACTGCCGATTCCAACATTCCGCCCCGCCATGAAAACGCACGAGGTTCCCGATGCCTGGCTCTTTCGACGCCGACCGATCGACGGCTCGTGTTGATCGACGCGCAGTGCTTCGCATCGGAGCCTTTGGGTTGGGCGGGCTGACGCTCGATCAGCTGCTGCGAATGCAAACGGCTCAGGGAGCCAGTCGAGGCAAAGCGAAGGGGGCAATATTGTTCTGGATGGCTGGCGGACCGTCGCACATCGACATGTACGATATGAAGCCGCACGCGACCGCCGAAGTTCGCGGCCCGTTCGAGGCGATCGAGACGAATCTGCCCGGCTTGTTGGTCAACCAGCACATGCCGCATCATGCCAAGATCGCGGACAAGCTGTCGGTCATTCGATCCATCTCGCACAGCCATGCCGTTCACGACGACGGCGCGCACTGGATGCAAACCGGCTACCCGCAACTGGACGCTCGCAGCGCCGGGCAACAGTACCCCTGTGAAGCCTCGATCGTCTCCTACATGCGCGGCCCGCAACGAGCCGGAATGCCCGCTTATGTCTGCATCCCCGAGGATTACCAAACGCACCTTGGCTTCTTCCAAACGGCCGCGTATTTGGGCAAACGCTACGATGCGTTGAACGCCGCCAGCGATCCGAATAATCGCAAGTACAGCGGCCCCGGTTTTACTTTGCCCGAAGACATCACCGCCGAGCGACTCGGTGATCGACGCGGCTTGTTACAGAGCTTCGATCGTTATCGTGCGAAAGCGGAAGCAAGTGATGCGCTTCGCGACGCCGACTCGGTGCAACAGCAAGCCTTCGAGTTAATCGGCAGCCAGCACGCTCGCGATGCCTTCGATGTTGCGCGAGAAGCGGAAGCAACGCACGAGTTATACGGGCGCCACGCCTGGGGCCAAGCCGCTTTGCTCGCGAGGCGGCTGGTCGAAGCGGGCGTCCGGTTCGTGACAATCAATCTGTACGAGAAGGACGTCGACTGGTGGGATGACCACTACACGATCGAGCCGAATCTCGTCAAACGCTTGCCCCGTTACGATCAAGCCTTCAGCGCCTTGATCGCCGACCTGCATCAACGCGGCTTGAGCGACGACGTATTGGTCGCGGCTTACGGCGAGTTCGGTCGCGCGCCACGAATCGACGCCAACGCCGGACGCGGTCACTGGCCCAAGGCGATGTCGGTCGTACTCAGCGGCGGCGGCATCGCCGCCGGTCAAATCGTCGGCTCGACCACACGCGACGGTGCCGAACCCCACGATCGCCCGCTCGTCCCCGGCGATCTGCTCGCCACAATCTACCACACCCTCGGCATTGACCCCCAACAATCCATCCCCAACCGCCTCGGCCGCGGCATCCCCCTCATCCCGCAAGGCGAGCCGATTCGGGAGTTGGTGAGCTAAAGTTCCTTTACAAATTGGGGTTGGTGTTGATTGGCTGGGCGAGTCTTGGACACCACGGCAGTTCGGTGATTGTCGAAGGCCGAAGCAGCTTCACGGGCGGTGCGTCAACTCTTCGATGGACACGTCACCGCCGTCGATGACATCCATCGTAAGACGGTTTCCATTAAGCAGGGACATCCCGATAAGCGGCGTCCCGGCTGCTTGCGAAATCAGTACGTCTTTCTGTTGAACATGCCAAACGACGCTCGCCAGATAAACGTCCAAACGGATGACGTTACCGTCTGCGAGCCTTCCTCGCCGGTGACCTGCAAACGGCAGCCGTAGCGCGGCCACCAAATCGTCGGGGAGCGTGAGATACCCGTTGTAACCGGTGTCGATGACGGCTTCAATTTGCTGAACCGATTGGCCGGAGCCGGAAACTTCGAGTTCGATGATTGCTTCGCGATTGCGAATTGTGCCGCGGATCATTCCTGTTCCATCGCGATATGCCCGCCCAACGTGTATGCCGTGGGATGCGCGATTCGCACTCCGTAGAGAATGGCCCCTGATCGCTTGGCCAAGGCCCGTTTTGTCGCCTGCAAATCATCTTCGTCAACTTCGTATTCGCCGGTCTCGATGTCGATCACCACGAACTTGCCTTTGTTTCCCGCTTCAACCTTCCACCGAATCTGCTGCTCGTAGATTTCTTCGCCGCGCGATTCGACTTCTTCCGGTGAGTATTTTGCATAGGGCATGGCTTCAACCTCTTGGCTACAACTACTGCGTCTGACTGTTTGTATTCTAACAGATGAAAGCAGTAGGCCGGAACAAGGCTCGGCGCAGTTCCGGCAGCGAGGTGAAGTTTGGCTCATGCCGGAACTGCGAAGACTTGTTCCGGCCTACATTGTCACTGAACCGAAACGAAGACCTCGCGGAGGACTTTGGAAGCTGTTTCCCATTTCTCGGCCGCCGCGTCGAAGTCGACTTCCATCCAGCGGATCGGCTGATCGGCGAGAACGCGAGACTTGGTTGCGACGTTCGAGTTGATGGGGAATTGGGCGCTGGGGCCGGTGGCGAGTTGCGATTCGACTTCTGGTGCGAGCAGGAAGTCGACCAGCCGCCGAGCGTTCGCGGGATTCGGGCTCCCCTTGATGATGCACAAGGTGTTGGGAATGAACAACGAGCCGAGTCCGCCTGCTGCTTGATCGGGAAAGATGATCGCGACGGGCATGCCGTTGTCGACTTCGATGATGGCGTCGTCGGTGTCGGTGATGCCGAAAGCGAGCTGCCCACGGCCGACCGCAGTGGCGACTTGCTTGTTACCCGACATGACCTCGGCGTTCTGCCGGATCGCGCGGAAGAACTCGGTCGCCCGCTCGTCGCCCCACGTCGCGAACAAAACCGCCGCGTGCGTGGCCGTTGTTCCGAACAGCGGCTTCGCGATGCCGACTTGCCCCTGCCACTTCGGATCGGTCAAGTCGTGGATTGAAGTTGGCAAGTCGTCTTGCCCAACAAGCTCCGTGTTCACGATCAACACGCGGGCTCGAGCCGCCAATCCATACCAAGCTCCAGTCGCCGAGCGGTAGTTGGCGGGAAAGGCGTCGGCGTTCGGCGAAAGATAAACGTCCAGCAGCCCGAGCTTCTTCAATCGCAACGTGTGCAGGATCTCGTTGTTCCAAAAGACGTCGCACCGCGGACGTTTCTGCTCCTGAATGATCGCGCTCACCAGACCCACGGTCTTTGTCGACTCGACGTCATACTTGTCGAGCACATGGATGCCGGTGGCGGCTTGAAAGTCGTTCAAGATCGGCTCGGAGAACTCGCGATCGAGCGCGGCATACACAACGACCTCCTGCTCGGCGCGCGACCAGCATCCAGCAGCCGACGCCAACAGACTAGACAAAGCACAGGCGACGAGAACCTTGCGAAGCACCAAAGATACGCTCCTGACCATCGAACGGGATCACAGACAACGACCGACCAGCTAGAATAACCTTCAGGTTTCCACTTGACCACGTCGCCTGGAGTCGCCAACCAATGCCAAGTTCCCAAAAGTTGCTTGCCGCGCGTTGGTGCTGGGTGGTAATGCCCGTGTTGGTCGTGATGGCTGCCATCGGTTGTGGCGGCTCGCAACCGCAGCCCAAGCAGACCGGCGATCGAGTCGCCGAGACTGGCAGCGCCGTCAAGAAGGAGCAGGCTTCATCCGAAGCCGCGATTCCGACGCGTTCATTTTCGGTTCGGCCAGACGAATCGCCCGCTCGCGGGCCGCAAGATCGGTCTCTCGATGATTTGTTCGAGCAAGCGGGGAGCAAGCCGTTTGGCGCGGCTCCGATCATCTTGTCGGCGGACAATCCCACGCTTCCCCGCATCGACGAAGAACGAGTTGCGGCGGCTGGGATTCGCAAGCTGACCGGCAAGCATCTGACCATCTACACGGATCTGCCGGAGGCTCCGGCGATCGAGGAATTGCCGGGGGTCTTCGATGCCGCGGTTCCCCAGTGGTCCGAGTACTTCGGTGTTGATGCGGGTCTCGCCGAGTCGTGGCGGCAGGTCGGTTACTTGATGCAAGACAAGTCGCGATTCGTCACCGCGGGCTTGATGCCGAATGACTTGCCGCAGTTCTTGCATGGCTTTCAACGTGGAGCCGAATTGTGGTTGTACGAGCAGCCGTCGGACTACTATCGTCGCCACTTGTTGTTGCACGAAGGGACGCACGGCTTTATGAAGAGGTTCCTCGGCGGTGCCGGTCCGCCTTGGTACATGGAAGGGACCGCCGAGCTGTTCGGCACGCACCGTTGGCAAAACAAGCAGCTGACGCTTCGTTGGTTCCCGGAGGACAAGGAATTAACTTCGCACTGGGGACGGATCAAAGTTGTGCAGGATGAAGTCCGCGCCGGTGCCGGCCGCGAGATCGAAAACATTTTGCGCTTCGACAAGACCGCGCACTTGCAAGTCGAGCCATACGCCTGGTGCTGGGCGGCGGCGGCGTTCTTCGATTCACATCCCGCCTACCGTGACCGGTTCCGCGAACTCCGTAAGTTCGCGCCGGACGATACGTTCACGTTCTCGCAGCGCTTCTATGATTCGTTGCAAGACGATTGGCCAAGCGTGGCGAGACAGTGGCATGTCTACATTGCCAACATGGACTACGGGTATGATGTGGCGCGGGAAGCGATCGATCCCAAGCTCGCGGTCGACTTGCCGGCGGCAGGCGCGACCGTCATGATCGCCGCGGATCGCGGCTGGCAATCGAGTGGTTATCGACTCGCATCCGGTGCGATGTACAAGCTCGAAGCGACCGGCCGCTATCAATTGGCGGATCAGCCAAAGATCTGGTGGTGCGAGCCGAACGGCGTCACGATCCGCTATCACAAAGGGCTGCCGCTGGGCATCCTGCTGGGAGCGATCGTCGACGAGACAGCACCCGCTGGCGGAGCCATTCCGCTGATCACACCAAAGGCGATCGGGCTTGGCGGCGAGTATCCGATCGAAGACGCGGGCACGCTGTATCTGCGTATCAACGACTCGCCAGCCGAACTCGAAGACAATGCGGGCACGCTCGAATTGCGGATCACCAAGCTGCCCGCAAGCTAGCTTTCGTCCCTCATTGACGAACTTATTGACAACCCCAACAATGCAAGACTTAAACGCCTCGGAACCCTGATTTGTCGACCTACATGAATCACATCGAAGAAGAAGATTCTGACGTCTGGGCCGCGATTGCAGGCGAAATCGAGAGGCAGCGGGACGGCTTGGAGATGATCGCCAGCGAGAACTACACGAGCCCCGCCGTCATGCAGGCGATGGGCACCGTGCTGACCAACAAGTACGCCGAGGGATATCCGGGCAAGCGATACTACGGCGGCTGCGAACATGTCGACGTGATCGAAACATTGGCCATCGAGCGAGCCAAGCAATTGTTCGGTGCCGAACACGCGAACGTCCAACCGCATTCGGGCTCGCAAGCCAACATGGCCGTCTACCTGACGGTGCTCCAGCCGGGCGATACGGTCCTCGGATTGGATCTGGCTCATGGCGGTCACTTGACGCACGGCATGAAGCTGAATATCTCCGGCCGCCTCTACAACTTTGTCAGCTACGGCGTCACGCGCGACACGAACCGGATCGATTTCGATCAAATCGCCAAGCTGGCCCGCGAGCACAAGCCCAAGCTGATCGTTGCCGGCGCGAGCGCCTATCCGCGCGAAATCCCGCATGGACGGTTTGCCGAGATTGCTGAAGAAGTTGGTGCCAAGCTGTTCGTCGATATGGCGCATTACGCCGGACTCGTCGCGGCGGGCTTGCACGACAATCCAGTGCCTGTTGCGGACTTCGTCAGTACGACCACTCACAAGACGTTGCGTGGCCCGCGAGCCGGAATGGTGCTGTGCAAAAAGGAATATGTGAAAGAGCTGAACCGCAGTGTCTTCCCCGGCTTGCAAGGCGGCCCGTTGATGCACGTCATTGCCGGGAAAGCGATCTGCTTTGGCGAGGCGCTGCGTCCGGAGTTCAAGCAATACGCCCAAGCCGTCATCGACAACGCCCAGACGTTGGCTGAAGTTCTGGCCGGCGGCGACTTGAAGCTCGTCAGCGGCGGCACGGACAATCATCTCATGTTGGTCGACGTCACGCCCTTGAACATCGGCGGCAGGACTGCCGAAGAAGCGCTCGAAGCGTCCGGCATCACCGTCAACAAGAACATGATTCCGTTCGACGAGCGAAAGCCGGTTGATCCTTCGGGAATCCGCGTCGGCACGCCGGCGCTGACCACGCGCGGAATGGGGACCGACGAGATGCGTCGCATCGGCAACTGGATGCTGGAAGTGTTGAGCAGCCCGGACGACGGAAGCGTGCAAGCGAAAGTCCGCGGCGAAGTCCGCGAGATGTGCGAGCAGTTCCCCGTGCCCTGCGATCGGGAAATGACCAAATCTGAATGACCAAGGACCAAGTTGAATCACTCCCCACTAGCCACTCTTCTCCGCCCATGCCCAACCGAATTCTGATTGCCGACGATAACGAACCGAATCGTGAATTGCTGGACGCCTATCTGGCGGATGTCGATTGCGAAACCGCGATCGCGGTCGATGGCCAAGATACGCTCGACAAGGTCGCGTCGTTCAAGCCCGACCTGATTCTGCTCGACATCATGATGCCCAAGCTCAGCGGGTTTGAGGTCTGTAAGAAGATCAAGGAAGATCCCGCGTCGAAGCGAATCATGATTCTGATGGTCACGGCATTGAACGAGTTGGGGGACATCGAGCGAGCGGTTGCGGCGGGAACCGATGACTTCCTCTCCAAGCCCGTCAACAAGGTCGAGCTGACCAAGCGCGTGCAGAACATGCTCAAACTGAAAGACGTCTCCGACGAGAACGAGCGACTCCGCCGGTACATCGAAGAGATGGGTGACGACCGGGGTCAGGACGACGCTTAAGATGTCGCGCCTCTTCGTCAGTCACCAGGAAGTCGCAAAGCTGCTCACGTGACGGTAGGCCGGAACGAGGCTTTGCGCGGTTCCGGCAGCGATGTGAGTTTGGCTCATGCCGGAACTGCGAAGACTTGTTCCGGCCTACTTTCTCCGCGAACAGGCTCGTTTCGCGGAGCGAAACGCCACGTATCAGCTGCTGCGACTCATCAATTGCTTGGCGTGAGGCCGGCCTTCTTCGTCCTTCTTGTCGCCGTCGAGTTCGATCATGATGCGATTGCGGCGTTCAAGGTCCGATAGCTTCGCAGCGCGATCGTCTCGCCGGATCGTTACGTCCGCCGGGACAAAGACCTCGCGGTTTCCGCCATCTCGCGTGCGAATCGTTACGATGCGCGATTCGACGTCCACACTGGAAACCATTCCCATCAGGCGATTACCGGCGACGGGAGAACCCGCCGGCCCGGGACGTCCCGGTCGATTGCCGCCGGCCGCCGGTTGGCCACCGCGGCGTGCGTTGCCTCCGTCGCGATCAACTTCGAGATGGACGGTGTATTGCTGCGTGACCGGCTTGCACCAGCCTTCTTTGTCATTGCACGCGAAGTACTTCACGGTGACTTCAAACGAATCCTCGCCCCTTCCCGCGTCGATGTCGAGTAGAAACTCGCGCGGGTCTCCATCGGATTCAGCCTCAACCTTCGGCGCTGCGCCCGAAGACGGCGAGATGTTTGTGCCGTCAGACGTCTTCACCTCGAACGTTAGCGGCGCGGCGAGGTTGTTCCAATGCACGTCGTACAGCGGATCGAGATGGAAGCCGAGATATAGTCTTCCCTTCCCAGTCCTCGGCACGTTACTTTCCGCTTCCGCTCGCAGCTTGACGTAGAAAGGCTCGAGCGAAACCATTGCCGGGTCGATCCTCAATGCTTGCATCTGGCCCGGCATCTTCACCCGAGGCACCACGCCGGTCTTCGCCACCTTGGGCCGTTCACTCTTCTTCATGTTGAGATCGGCGACAGTGGTCGGCCGGTCGACGGCTCCGACAAGTGTTTCCAGGTCGCTCCGCAGCTCGGCCGGTTTGCTCCACGAGCGGCGAACCGCGACCTTGCCTTGCGGATCGATGATGAACTCCGAATTCGGGGCATCGCCGAGCGCGTGCTTCAAGTCGTTCGCCATCGTGTCGCAGATCCAGGGGATGTCGGAGCCGAGCGTCCTCTCGGCCTCTTGCACATGCAACAGCCGTTCGTCCAGCGTGAACGGCGTGATGTAGCCGTTCGTCTCGGGGTGAGCCAACGCTTTATAGATGTAATAGAACTTGACGCCCTTGGGCGCATAGTCGCGATAGACCGTCTCCAAACTGGGGACGTTGCGGAGGAAGGGTGGTCACGTGAGGCAGCCGAAGACGAGCACCGTGTAATTGCCCTTCAGGTCGCCGAGCTGAATCGTCTCGCCGGCCGCGTCGTACGCATTGAGATGCGGCAGCTGCTCGCCGACCGCGGGCGACTTGCGAGCGAAACTTTGAATGACCCCGTCACGGGCTGATGGGGCTTGCTTGGGTTGTCCGAGGGCGACGTTCGCTGACAGCAAGGTTACCGCGACCAACGAAAGCAAGAGACATTTCATCGTGACTACCTCACGGTATCGTGTGAATTGTTGACGACGTACTAGCTTCAACCCGCGCAGGCTGCAAAGGTTTCGAGTGCGAATGGGAAAGTTCCGCGAACGCGGCTAGAATACATCCTTGTCCAAGGAACTTCACGAGGAAAATAGCAGGAATTATCGCGTGAACCGACCGCCCCAGACGATTCAAGTAGTCTGTCCGCAGTGCCGGGCGGCCATGTCGGTGCCCGCTGCCTCAGCCGATGCGACGATCACTTGTTCGGATTGCCTGGAGGATTTTGTCGCGACACCGGTGGCGAAGCGAAACCACGCGGCCGACGCGTCTGGCAAGCCGGCCGCCGTTACGCCCGACACCGACAATGACAATGAAGCACTTCAGCGTCTTTTGAATCCGGGCCTCGATACATCACCCACGGAGCGCGACACGATCCGCATCGAAGATGACTTGTCGAGCGACGTTTACCCGGTGAAGAAGCAGCGAGTCATCGAACGCGATTACGAATTCAGCGTGGTGTGTGTGATTTGCGGCACGCGGCTCGATGTGAACGATTCGCTGATTGGCAAGAAGATCAAGTGCCCCGACTGTCACAACGCGATCGAAGTCCGGACGCCGCCGCCAGAGAGACGCCGGTTGCCGGTTCACGCCGCGCCTGACGCGCCGGATGATGATGACTTCGGGCTTGCGGCCGTGACCGATACCACATTGTCAACCTCTCCCTATCATTCGATCGCCAACGACTTGCTGGCCCAGGCGGAATCCGAAGTCGCACTGGAAGCTCCAACCGCTCCGCGCCAGAAGCGCGCCCCTGTGCCCGATTCAATGCAACGCGCCGAAGCATCGCAAGACGAAGCCGACGAGCGGGAACGACCGAAATTGCCCACCGCGCCGTTTCGCACGGGCGTGCTGAAGTTTCTGATCGATCCGCAGACAATCGCAAGGCTGATCGTGCTGGGTTTAGTCATGTTTGTCGAACTGGGTGCCATTCAAATGGCGATCGTCAGTGGCGAGAATGATAATCCGCAGTCACAGTTCTTTAGCATAATCGCCCGAATCATCGCGCTCACGCTGGGAATCGCGTTCACTACCAATCTGGCCGTTAGCCTGATAGGGATTCTTCAGGACACGGCCAACGGCATGGACGTCATCGAAAGCTGGCCGGACGTCAACTTCGTGGATTGGATCGGCGAAGCATTCTATCTCTTCAGCGGGCTCTTCATCGCTGTCTTTCCCGCGTGCGCCACGGCGAAAGTTGTCAGTCTGCTTGGTGCGCCCGATTCGCTGTTCTGGCTTGTCGGCTTCGGGGGCAGCTTCGTGGGAATCTTGCTTCTCTTTCCATTTGTGCTGGTGTCGATGCTCGAAGCGGCATCGCCGATCGTACCCGTCTCGCAACCGATCATTCGCAGCCTGCGTTTGGCACGTGGCAGCTGGCTGGTCTTTACGCTGCTCTCAAGCGTCGTGGTCGGGGCCGGTCTTGGTCTCGTCGCGCTGCGAGTATTGCGGCCTGAGCATTCCGTCATGAACTTCGTGGTGGCGCTGCTATTGATCGTCCTCTTCGCGATCTATTTTCGACTGCTCGGCCGGCTGACTTGGTGCTGTGACGAGGCCGTTTCGGCGGAAGATATACGCCTGGAAGAAGCCCTCGAAGCGAGCGAAAAGCGAGACTGAATCGAGCCGTTTGCCGAGCCGCCGAATCGCTCCAATCGGCTCGTCGAAAACTCGTTTTTCACGGGGACTTGCGAGCACTGCGAAACGCCGTCGCCCGTTGTGAATCGTGGGTAAAACTGGTACACTACCCGGCTTCGTATTCTTGCCAGATCCCGCTCGCGTGAAGTGTCTCGATTTGCCGTGTGCGACGAGGCCTCATGAAGGTGAAATCGACCGAAAGGATTCCCGTTGTCGACCGACTCCAGCGACCCCAACGACCCGGAAAAAACATACTTTCCCCATGAAAATCCCGGCACGCGCATCGTCGATCTGCCGATCGAAGACGAGCTGAAGCAGAGCTACTTGACGTACGCGATGAGCGTGATCGTCAGCCGAGCGTTGCCAGATGTCCGCGACGGATTGAAGCCTTCGCAGCGCCGCATTCTTGTCGCGATGAACGATCTGAATCTGGGACCCGGTTCCGGCCGAGTAAAATGCGCGAAGATCTCGGGCGACACCAGCGGTAACTACCATCCGCACGGCGAGAGCGTGATCTATCCGACGCTGGTCCGGATGGCTCAAGAATGGAACATGCGGCATACGCTGATCGACAAGCAGGGGAACTTCGGTTCGATCGCCGGACTGCCGCCCGCGGCGATGCGATATACGGAAGCTCGCCTGTCGGCTGTCGCGGCGATGTTGCTGGACGATCTCAAGCTCGATACCGTCGAGTTTGTGCCGACGTACGACGAGCGGAATACCGAACCCAGTGTCTTGCCCTCGAAGTTTCCGAACTTGTTGGTCAACGGAGCGCAGGGGATCGCGGTCGGCATGGCCACTTCGATTCCGCCGCACAACCTGCGCGAGATTTGCGACGCGGCGACGATGTTGATCGACGATCCGGACGTCACGATCGACGAACTGATGGAGGTCGTTAAAGGTCCGGACTTTCCGACGGGTGGCATCGTGTGCGGGCGGAGCGGAATTCGGCGCGGCTTCATGACCGGCCGATCGACGATCATCGTGCGCGGCCGCGCCGTGATCGAAGAGCCTGCACGCGGGCGCAGCCGCATCGTCGTCAGCGAGATTCCGTACCAGAAAACCCGCGACGCGGTGGTCGAGAAGATCGCCGAGCTGGTCAACGACGATCGGATCAAGGGCATCTCGGGAATTCGCGACGAGAGCGATCTCAAAGAGCCCGTGCGGCTGATCGTCGAACTGAAACGCGACGCCGATGCGGAAGTGGTGCTGAATCAGCTGTATCAGTATTCGCAGCTGCAAGACACTTTCTCGCTGAACTACTTGGCGCTCGTCGATGGCAAGCCGAGAACCTTGACGCTCAAGGAATTGCTGCAAGAGTTCATCCGGCATCGGGTGACGGTGATTCGCCGGCGGACACAGTTTCTGCTGGCCAGAGCCCGCCGCCGAAAGCATACGGTCGAAGGCCTGCTGCTGGCGCTGGCGAACATCGACGAGATCATTCGGATCATCCGCGCTTCCCGCACGCAGGCCGAAGCAAAAGTCGGCTTGATGGGCGTCGAGTGCCCGGCGGCGATGATGGCGCGAGCGCTCGGCGAAGAAGGGTTCGAGCATTTCCAAGCGGAGCGCGGGCAAGCCGATTCTTACCGGCTCACGGCCGTGCAGTCGGATGCGATTCTGCGGATGACGCTCGGCCAATTGGTCAACCTCGAACAAGAGAAGCTAGGCGACGAACATCGCAAGTTGCTCGACGAGATCAAAGAGTACCTGCGGATCTTGTCGGACGACCAGAACATTATGGAGATCATCAAGACGGACCTTGCCGACATTCGGCGGCGCTTCGGTGACGACCGCCGCACTGAGATTTCGGATGAAGAACTCGGCGACGTCGACATGGAGGATCTGATCACCGAAGAGACGATGGTGGTTTCGATCAGCCACGAAGGTTACATCAAGCGGACGCCCGCGAGCACCTATCGGGCGCAGCGACGTGGCGGCAAGGGCCTGAAGGGTGCGAAGTCGGACGACGAAGATCCCATCGAACATTTGTTTGTCGCCAGCACACACGCCTACTTGCTGTTCTTTACGAACACGGGGCGCGTTTACTGGCAGAAGGTGTACGGCCTGCCGGCGCTGTCGCGTGAAGCGAAGGGACGCGCCATCGTGAACCTGCTCAATTTGGACGAGGGCGAGAAGATCGCGGATTGCCGCGCGGTGCGGGATTTCGATCTGCCCGATCACTATCTGATGATGGCGACCCGGAAGGGATTGGTGAAGAAGACGCCGCTCGAAGCGTACAGCCGGCCCCGGCAAGGCGGAATCATCGCGATCAAATTGCGCGAAGATGACGAGCTGGTGGATGTTGTTGTCACCAAGGCGGGCGACGAGGTTGTGCTCGTGACAGCCAACGGCATGGCGATCCGCTTTAGCGAGTCCGATGCTCGTCCGATGGGCCGGAATACGTCGGGCGTGAAGGGGATTCGGCTTGGCAAAGGGGACAACCTGGTTGGCATGGTTGTCGCCGATCCCGACGCGACGTTGCTCACCGCGTGCGAGAACGGTTACGGAAAGCGGACTAACTTCGGACCTGCGATGGCGGTCGAAGAAGAGGGCGCGGAGGGCGCAGTCGCGACGGACGAGGCGGCCGCGGAAGTCGAAGATGAAGTCAGCTCCGGCTCGCGGTATCGGACTCAACGCCGCGGTGGCAAAGGCGTGCGGGATATCAAAACGACGAAGCGCAACGGCAAAGTGATCGGCGTGGCGCGAGTCACGGATGAAGACGAGTTGATGATGATGACGGCTCGTGGCAAGATCCAGCGCGTCGCCGCCCGTGAGATCAGCGTCATCGGCCGCAACACGCAAGGCGTGCGAATCATGAGTCTGGACGATGACAAGCTCGCCGCGATCGTTCGCGTGCCGCGGGACGAAGACGACGAGGGAGAAGCTGAAGCTCAAGGAGGGGAAGAACCGACGGCCGGTGGCCAAAAACCAGCAACCGAGGAAGAATGACCAAACCACGCCGAGCATTGATCACCGGTATTACGGGCCAGGACGGCGCGTATTTGGCCCGCTTCCTGCTGGAGCGAGAGTACGAAGTGCATGGCGTCGTGCGCCGCTCCAGTACGGAAACATTTGAGCGCATCAACGCGATTCGTGACCAGATTCAGCTGCATCAAGCGGATCTCTTGGATCAATTGTCCCTGGTCCGCGTGGTGGAGAAGTCGCAGCCGCAAGAGGTCTACAATCTTGCCGCGCAGAGCTTTGTGCCCGCCAGTTTTGAACAACCGCTTTTGACCGGGGAATTCACGGCGCTCGGCGTCACGCGCGTGCTGGAAGCGATACGGCTGGTCGATCCCGCGATTCGCTTTTATCAAGCGAGCAGCAGCGAAATGTTTGGCAAGGTCCAAGAGGAACCACAGACCGAACGGACGCCATTTTGGCCGCGCAGTCCCTACGGTGTGGCGAAGGCCTACGGGCATTGGATTACGGTGAATTATCGCGAGAGTTACGACCTGTTTGCTTGCAGCGGCATCCTCTTCAACCACGAATCGCCGTGGCGCGGCAAGGAGTTTGTGACGCGAAAGATCTCGGACGGCGCGGCACGAATCAAGTTGGGACGACAGCATTCTCTCAAGCTCGGGAATCTTGATGCGGAGCGCGACTGGGGCTTCGCCGGCGACTATGTGCGTGCGATGTGGCAGATGCTTCAACAGGCCGCGCCTGACGACTTTGTGATCGCGACAGGTGTGAAACACTCCGTCCGTGAACTCTGCGAACTCGCGTTCGGTCACGTTGGACTCAATTGGCAGGATCACGTGGAGATTGACCAGGCATTCATTCGTCCAGCCGATGTGAACACGCTTTGCGGGAACCCTGGGAAAGCGCGGCAGCAGTTAGGCTGGGAGCCTGAGGTGTCGTTCGCGGAACTTGTGCGAATGATGGTCGACGCGGACCTTCAGCGCGTTGCGAAGGAATCGCCGTGAGAGCCTTCATCACGGGCGTGACGGGCTTCGCCGGTTCGCACTTGGCCGAGCATTTGTTGGCTTGCGGTGACGAAGTCCTTGGCAGCTCGCATCGTGGACATTGGCCGCTTGGCGTGCCGGACGCGGTTCAGCGGGCGGTCCCGTTGATCGTTGGCGATCTGACAACCGGCGTGGATGAAGCCGCTCGTCAGACCGTGAACGAGTTTCGGCCCGACGTGATCTTTCATTTGGCGGCAATCAGCGTGCCGTCTGAGTGTGGGACGACGGAACCGACGGCACAGGCCCTAGCAAGCAACGTCGGTGGTACGCAAGCAGTCATCGAATTATGTCGTTTGCTCGCTGATCGACCGCGTGTGCTGCTCGCAAGCAGCTGCTATGTCTACGCTCCCGTCTCGTTTGATTCGCCCGTTGTTACGGAAGACGCACCGCTCGACCCGCAGCGTGCCTACGGAAAAACTAAACGGCTGGCCGAACAAGCGTTTCGGCGTGCGATCCAAGACGAGAAACTCGACGGCGTGATTACCAGGTCTTTTCAACACGTGGGCCCCCGGCAATCGCATCGCATGATTCTGCCGGATTGGGTTCATCAATTCACCGCGTCGGACGACGGACCGATTCGCGTTGGCTGTCTCGATACGTACCTCGATCTGACCGACGTCCGCGATATTTGCCGCGCGTATCGCCAACTCGTGGTGGACGGACAGCGGGGAACGGTATACAACGTCGGCAGCGGGATAGTCCGGAGAAGCGGTGATCTCTTGGAGGTCATTCAACGGTGTTCCGGTTCGCGGCGCGAAGTGATCGAGTTGGAGCCGGGACATCGCCAGCACCCCATCGCGGACATCTCGCGGTTGACTCAACTGACCGGATGGAAGCCAGCCATACCACTTGAACAGACCGTGACAGACACTTTGAGCTATTGGCGAGAACGGCGTTCTCGAAAAGAAGGAATGGATTCATGAAAATCGCGATGGTCGGAACGGGATACGTCGGACTTGTCACAGGCACCTGCTTTGCGGACAGCGGCAACGATGTCACCTGCATCGATATCGACGAAGCCAAGATCGAACAGCTCAATCAAGGCAAAGTGCCGATCTATGAGCCCGGTCTGTCGGAGCTTGTCGTCCGCAATGCCGCCTCGGGGCGTTTGCATTTCACCACCGACCTCGCTTCGGCGGTGAAGACGGCTCAACTCGTTTATCTCGCCGTCGGCACGCCGCAGTCCGAGGATGGATCGGCGAATCTGTCAGCTTTGTGGTCGGTTGTCGATGCGATTGCTCCCCATCTGCAGAAGCAAGCCATCGTGGTCACCAAGAGTACCGTCCCGGTCGGCACGAATGCCGGGATTTTCGCGCGGCTGAAGGAAGCCACGGGGCGCGAATGTGATGTGGCGAGCAATCCGGAGTTTCTGAAAGAGGGCGCGGCCATCAAGGACTTTACGGCCCCGGATCGGGTCGTGGTCGGCGTCCGGCGGGACGAAGTTGCCGAAACGTTGCACGAGTTGTACGCGCCCTTTCTGCGCACCGAGCGACCGTTCCTGGTGATGTCTCCCGAGAGTGCCGAGCTGACGAAATACGTCGCCAACGCGATGCTGTCGACAAAGATCAGTTTTATCAACGAGATGGCGAATATCTGTGAGCGGATGGGCGGCGACATCAACGATGTCCGTCGCGGCATCGGGCACGATCAGCGGATCGGCTTTCAATTCCTGTTTCCCGGCGTCGGATACGGCGGCAGCTGTTTTCCGAAAGACGTGCGGGCGCTGGCCAACATGGCGAAGAGCGTGGGTGTCGAGCCGCGGATCATGAATTCGGTCGACGAAGTCAACGACCATCAAAAACATGTCCTGATCAAAAAGCTGGAAGCGCATTTCGACGGCCAGGTCGCGGGCAAGACGATCGCGATGTGGGGGCTCGCGTTCAAACCGCGCACGGACGACATTCGCGAAGCTCCGGCGCTGGTCATGATCGAGCGACTGCTTGAATTGGGAGCAGCGCTTCAGGTTCACGATCCCGAGGCGATGGAGAACGTGCGGGCGATCTATGGCGGCAAGCTGAAGTACACGACGCAGCCGATGGACGCATTGGAAAACGCCGACGCCCTGGCGATCAACACCGAATGGAGCGAATTCCGGAATCCTAGTTTTGACGAGATGAAACGGCGAATGAAGCGGGCGGTCATCTTTGATGGGCGGAACCTGTACGATCCCGAGCAGATGCAAGAGCATGGCTTCACGTATCACTCGATCGGCCGCAGTTCGGTCTCGCCGGGTTAGGCGGAGGTTCAGAACTCCTCATCCGATCGGACTTGCTTCTTGCTTGCTACGGTATTGAAAGGCGTGACTGGAAACTAATTTGATATCTAAATCCATTTCCTACGTGTATTGTGCTTCTGCCGTGTTGGCTTTCGTCCTGACCGGATGCCAGCGGTCGAGCGACGTAACTGTCAGCCAAACTGCCCCTGCGGTAGGTACACAAGAACCGGCAAGTGAACAATCCGCCGAGGCCACGGTTTCCGCGGCAAGTGTTCCAACTCAATTGCCGGCCGCACATGTCGATCCGGCGTCCGCGTCGATCGAAGTAGCCGCCGAGGCGATTCAGCCGCACATGTCGATTGGTGGCGACGGCGGCATCTATCTCGCGTTCATTCATCGCGGAAATATCTCAGTCTCGATCTCGCATGACCGTGGTCACACCTTCAGCGAGCCCGCCGTCGCGATCGATGTGCAAGGCCGCGCCCGCGGCGGTAAGCATCGGGGGCCGCGCATTGGAGTCGACGGCGAGGGGAACATTACCGTGACCGCGCCGGTCACGTTCGACGCGGCCGAGTACGAGAAAAAGTATCCAACCGCCGACTTGTTTCTGGTTCGTTCGACGGATGGCGGCAAGACGTGGAGCCAGCCCAAGCAAGTCAACGAAGTCGCCAAGCAAGCCCCCGAAGCGTTGCACTGGATGACAGTCGCGCCGAGCGGAGTAGCGCACGTGGCGTGGCTGGACATGCGCGACCGCGAGCAGCGCGGTCAAGACATCTTCTACACCACGGTCGTCACTGGCGAAGTCTGCGCGAATGTAAAAATCGCCACGACCGTTTGCGAATGTTGTGCGCCGGGAATGGCCGTCGACGCCGCCGGGAATCCGCTGGTTGCGTATCGCGAAGGCGGCAGCAATCCGAGTCGCGAGATTTTTATGCGGTGGTCGACCGACGGTGGCCGATCCTTCGGCGACGTGCTGCAGATCAACAAGCAGCAGACGCTGGAAGACGGATGACCGATGTCGGCACCGGCGGTCGCCGTATCTCACAACGGAAACAAATTTGCCTCGGCGTGGAAAGACATTCGCACGGGCGAGCCCAACGTGTATTGGTCGATCTCTGACAAACCAGAGTCCGCCGACGGTCAACTGGTCCATGACGAAACAACAGGAAAGCAAGATCACCCGTCCCTCTGCATCGACGCCACCGGCACCGTGTGGGTCGCCTGGGAAGACGCTCGCGCCGGCCACGACGAAGTCTGGATTCGCTCGTCCCGCGCTGGCGACACCGGTCGACGGCTAAGCGGGCCAAGCGAGGCAGCCGCCAGCTTCCCCGCGATCGCCACGGGCCAAGACCTCGTCGCCGTCGCTTACGAGTCGCAACACAAAGACCGCAAGACGATTCAATTCCACTTGATCGCGTCCGGTCGTTGAAGGTAGATCCGAATTCTGTTTTACGGTCCCCAACGGGCTCGTCCCGTTGGAACCAAAGATTAACTGGTTAGCAAAGTGCGTTTGAGAATCGAGACCCCCACGAGCTCGCCTCGTGGGTGAATGAGATTCGGCGAGGTTACGTCGTCAGGCCACCTATCGCCGCCTCGAATCTCATTCACCAAACGGGACCAGCCCGTTGGGGTCTGGACATAGGTCGCGTCCATTTCTAACTCACGAATCTCATGTTCCAACGAGACGAGCTCGTTGGGGACAGGAGCCGCTTCGGAATAGAGTCTGATTAACAACACGCTGCATCGCCGCAATGGCGTTAAGCGTCCCAGGCGCCGCTGCCGCCAGCTTCCCCACGATCGCCACGGGCCAAGACCTCGTCGCCATCGTTTACGAGTCGCAACACAAAGACCGCAAGACGATTCAAAGCGAGTTGGTTCGCGCCGGATGAAACTCACTCACTCGCTTGCGCGTCGTGCTTGTACTAAGAACACAATTGGGACACCGCCGAAATGCGAAAATGCTTGTGGCCATGCGACTTCAACAGGTAAACTAACCGGCCAACCGAAAACTTGTGTCGGATGAGGAAAGACGTCATGAATATGCTGCATCGCCGTGATGCGATGGTTCGGCTGGGGCAGGTGGGACTTGGTGCGCTGACGTTGTCTGATTTGTTACGGATGGATCGCTCAGCGGCGGGGGCAGCACGTAATGAAGTCCAGCCGCGCAGTGGTAAGGCCAAGGCTTGCATCCTGATATATTTGTGGGGCGGGCCTCCTCAGATGGACCTATGGGAACCGAATCCGGAGGCTCCGGATGGGATTCGCAGCCACTTCAAGCCCATCAGCACCGCCGCGCCGGGAATTCAGATCTCCGACCAGATGCCGCTGTTCGCCAAGCAGGTCGGCAAGACGGCAATCATCCGCAGCCTGTCGCACGGCAGCAACGAACACGAAGCTTCGGTTTACAGGACTCTCACGGGACGCACGAATGCGGCGTTGAGAGTTCCAAACAATGACCGCACGCGTCACGACGCTCCCACGGCGGGTTCGGTGGTTTCGTATTTCAGTCCCCGCACTGGCATTCCCGCGACGGTGACGATTCCGCGGCCGATCGGGCACGAAGGCGTCACGTATTCAGGAACTCACGCCGGGTTTCTCGGCGCGCGGTACGATCCGATGGAGATCGAAGCGGCCGGCGAGTCGAAGGCCAGCGCCACGCATTCGTTGACGTTGCCGCCGGACATCAACGAAACGAGATTGCTCGCGCGCAGTGGCTTGTTGAAGACGATCGAGGAAGCTGACAGCCATTTGCAATCGCTGCAAGCCGCTCAAGATCTGGACGGTTTTCAAGAGCAAGCCTTCGGCATGTTGTCGTCGCCGGCAGCAAAGCGGGCGCTGAACATCGACCAGGAAAGCGACGCGACGCGCGAGCGTTACGGGCACAACGAGTGGGGCCAAAGCATCTTGATGGCGCGGCGGTTGGTGGAAGCGGGAGTGCGGCTCGTGACAATCTCGTGGATGTATATTCAGAAGAGCGGCAACGTGGCGAACGTGTGGGACAATCACGGTCCGTTCGAAGGCAAGTCGGGTTACGAAATGCTGCAAGCGGAATACTGCCTGCCTTCGCTCGACACGGGCTTTGCGGCGCTGATGGACGATCTGTCGGCCAGCGGTTTGCTGGACGAGACGCTGGTCGCCATGTACGGCGAGTTCGGCCGCACGCCGAAGATCAACAAGAACAACGGCCGCGATCATTGGGGTGCCTGTCAATCGGCTGTGCTGGCCGGCGGCGGCATTCAAGGCGGACAAGTTTACGGGACGAGCGATCGCGACTCGGCCTACCCCACATCAAAGCCCGTCTCGCCCGAAGACATGCTGGCGACGATCTATCACGCGATGGGCATCTCGCCGGGTTTGGAGATGCACGATCAGCTCGGACGGCCCCACCGAGTCGTCGACGGCAAGCCGCTGACTGCACTGTTTTGATGTGCTTGGCGCGCCTGGTAGTGTGCGATTCTTACGCGTCAACCGAACTCAGCGCACCAGCCAGACCGGCGAATACACGAATGCCGTCGTGCCACTTGTCGGAGACGGGATTCCACCTCGTGCAACGATGTTTGCGGGTTGCACGACAACTCGTTTGCTCGACTGACTCCCGGTGAGGTTCACCTCCATGATCCGGATACCAGCAAATTGGACAATCGTGTACGTCGCGTTGTTTCCGGGACCGCTGACTTGGCTGAAGATGGGAATGATGCGTGGTTCACCTTTGATCGATTCCAACTCGTCTTTAACACCGGCACTAATCCCGGTGTCGCCGTTCAGAGGAAGTTCACCGTGGCAATCGAATTCGAGTTTGCCGCCGTGATACGACAGGTCGGACGGCGAGATTCCTTCGACGATTTGTCGCGCGATGTCGGCAGTACTGTTGTTGTTGCTGCCGATGTCAATCGTTCCGCGATTACCAGGCGAACCGGTCCCCTGAGGATAGAGATTCAATTCGAGGATGCCGTCGGCACCCGCTTGAACTTGGCCCATTGCTGCATCCCACTTCCAATCGTCCGTGCCGATTCCGCTGACGAGATCGTACCATGTATCTTGGTCCAAAGCGAAGGGCAACATCGCCAGATTGCCGCTGGAGGGTGTCTGAAATCCTTGGAAGCTGTTCAAGAGCGAAGCAGTGGCTTCGACTTCCGCGCCAATGCTATCGATTCCCAAGACGTTGGCCATGAAGAACGGGATCCTGCCGTTCTGCGACTCGGTTCGTCGCACGCGAACCCAGACGGTGTTCGGCGTGTTCATCCCGCTCAAGTCGATCGATGCCGTGGGGTCGGAAGGATTTGAAAGGAAGCCGATGGCGATATCTTGATTGGCGAGGGCCGGCGACTGTCGGAGGACTTGGTTCAGCGATGCGTACTGAGCCGCTCGACCGCGGGCGCTCTCTTCCATGACGTAGACATTGCTGTCACCGGTCAGCGCGCCGCTGTCAACCAAATCCCAGGCCGCCGCTAAAGCGGCCGAGTCAGCGGAGCGCTGCATTTCTTCTCGCGCCACGTACAGATAGCCGAGATCGACGGCGAAGGCCAGCATCGCCATGATCATGACCATCAGCACTGCGCTAAGGACGAGGATATTGCCATTACGTTTGCGACGAAATTGACGACGTTTCATGATCTGCCCCAAAATGAATCGTAGGTGTTAACGTCAAGCTTAGTTGTGAGAGTGAACGACACGTTCTTCTGTGTCTTCAAGTACTTCACCAGTCGCGAGTGTAGCGCGAACACGTTTCAACACGAGTGTCGTGACCCGGTTCCCGGCATACGCCACGCCGGAGTTCTGTACCGAGACGGCTGGATCGTACCCGTTCAGACTTTCCAGGTTCGTCGTCAGGCTGGCCTTAAGATATCCTTGCCCGCCGAAGTTACCCCACGTTGTCGAAGTGCCATTGGTGATCTCGAAAGTGAGCGTGCCGTTGTCGAGCACGAGTGCCTGCGTCCAGCGAACAACTTCGCCGTCGGTGGAGAGAACTCCGGAAATGGGGGATTTGCGAGAGCTTAGCGGCTGCGCGTCGTTCCAGACCTGCAATTGCAGTCCACCCGCCACGAACTCCGGCTGGCTCTGGTGGTTCAACTCGAAGGCGGCGTGGAGCGAGCTGACATGTGAGAGCGGCGAGATCGTGCAGCTGACTTGTGGTGCCGCGCTGTTCGAGTCTGTACTCGCGACAACTAATTCCCAGTCTTCTTCGATGCCGACGACCGTGATTGGATCGGCAGCAAATCCGGGTGCTGGGGAGACGAGGAGGAGGCAGCCGAGTACGGCAGCCATGCGAGCCGTTTGCGCGTGCGGCCAACGATAGCAACGTGGCGTCATAAGAAGTACCTCAGGCGACAGATGGGAACATACAGCCGTGCGAGTGCAAAGCTGCGTGTCTCGATGTGACTTCCTTTCGGCAGCCTGGCGATCTCGAACGAGACCCATGGCTTTGCGTCCCGGCCTCGCGGCCGGTTTGCCTTTGTCGAGGAACTCTGCCTGAGTTCCAGAACAAACCGAAGTGCTATCTAAATAGCTAGGTCACTTCTGAGGGTTTGTCAAATCGACGAATCGGAATAGATGCTTTCCGTGGTACTCTCACCGTCCAGTGGCGTGACGACCGTGGGCGCGAACGGTGAATCAAAATCCAACTCGGCGAGATCCAATGGCGATTCGCTCGTTTCGACTCCTGGCAGTTCGGACGCTGGGCGCTGCTTCGTTTGCGTTCGCGGATCCTGCTGGCGAAGTCGCTCCATGACCGTGTTCAAATTCTCGGCAAATTCGGTCCAGTAATCGCCAGGTCGAAGTGCAAATGCCGGCGGTGTCTGGCCGGCGGCAAGTTCCCGCATCACTCGTTGCATCCGCACCATCGGTCCGGCAAACCGGCTGCTTAGTCGCAGGCAATCCAATAGCACAAGCGGGAGCAACAGAACCGATCCGAGTAAGGCAGGGCCACAGTTGAGCCATAACTGCGTAAACAGTTCGGCGGATGATTCCGGTTGTTTCGTAAAGATGATCCAGCAAACCGCGATCAGCGTCACGGAAAACAAGCAGTAAAACCAGTAGATTGCCGTATGCGCCAGCAAAGTGCCTTGTATTTTGCGGTCGGCAAAAATCTGACGTCGTCGTTTCCCGGTCGTCATCGTTTCAGTCCTCACCAGAAATCAGCAGCCGTTCAATTCTCGCGCGCCAGAATCCCTCGCTACACGAGTCTTTGCAACCGTAGCACGTGGTTTAAGCAAGTCACGCCGAATTCATCGATGGCCGAGGAAAAAGGACCGGCGAAATTTGACAAGCTCCCAATATCGACCTATTTGTTTTAATGCACATCTAATTTATCTCGTCCGCGGAACTCAGGCAGAGTTCCTCGACAAAGGCAAACCGGTCGCGAGGCCGGGGCGCAAAGCCATGGGTCTCAACCGTGAGATCGCCAGGCCACCGAAAGGAATCATCTTGTTCCACCTGTAACTGCGCTGTTGGTAGCGCCGCGTGCTTCTGGCTCGTGGTGCCGACGCGCGGCACGAAATGCCTGAGAGTAACCCCATGAATCCACGTGCGCTCGATGTCCTATGTCGTGAACTCGACGACCTAGCGATTGGACGTCGCGGCCAACGAAGCACCCCACCGCCTGGGCGGCCGCGGACGACCCCATGATGCCTTGCAACTGTGTTATGCAGTACGAGCGTCCGCCCACAACAGATCCTCGAAGTTTTACCCGGCTTCGAGGATCTTTCTTTTTCTTGCTCTCCGCATGGTATTTACTTTGTCAGATCGGGCGCGACCAACCATCCTTGACGCTCTGGACCCGCGGCTGAACTCTCAGAATCCCTTCGAGATGGCTACCGTATAGCCGGATTCCGGTCGCAACGGCGTCCTGTTCGTCCGACGCAGTCACGCGGCCGAGAAAATGATTCGCGGCGAATACATCCCACTCGTTGTTGGGCTCGGTGTTGTTGACCATGCGTGCGGAACTCCGTTGCTGATGGTTGCGGGAGATTGCCGTACGATGGCCTTCCAAGGCCGTCGTGAAGTAATCGACGGCCTTGGAAGGCCATCGTACAAAAGCGTCAACGCCATCCACGCAAAGCATCAATGTTCGACAGCACGAGAATAGTCGTCGATCGGCCCGCTGGCAATCATGCTTGCCCGCTGTGCAGTGGACAAATGCACAAGTAAGTACGCGGCGGCAGGCCTCCCGATTCGCGTTCGACGAGGTGCCTGGTTACGATGAGGCCCGATTAGTTTGCAACCTTGCATCGTTCAACGAGTAGAGGAACACCATGCGACATCCGGATTGGATACAAATAGTTGCGAAACGTGCCGCCCTCGTCGTGATCGCACTCGTCATGGCACCCGTCTGCCTCGCCGCCGAAGCATCGAATCGCCCGAATATCGTCTTCATCCTCGCCGACGACTTAGGGAGCGGTGATCTGGGGTGTTACAACTCGAATTCGAAGATTCCAACACCGGCGTTCGACGAGTTGGCGGCCGGCGGGATGCGATTTACGGACGCACATACGCCATCATCGGTTTGCAGTCCGACGCGCTACGGCGTGTTGACCGGCAGATATGCTTGGCGTTCGCGATTGAAGCAGGGTGTGTTGTGGGGTTACTCGCGAAGCTTGATCGAGCCAGGCCGCACGACCGTCGCGAGTCTGCTGAAACAGCAGGGTTATACAACCGCTTGCGTCGGCAAATGGCACCTCGGCTTTCAGACGCCCGATCTGGCTGCCAAGGACTTGCCGCCCGCGAGCGCGGTCTTGCCCGAGAATCATCCGCACGCCGTCGACTATGCCAAGCCGTTGCTTCCCGGACCCAACACGGTGGGGTTTGATTACTTCTTCGGGATTCCGTCGTCTCTCGACATGGAGCCGTATGTCTATGTCGAAAACGATCGGCCGTTGGAGCAACCCACGGAGACCATCGCCAAGTCCGAGCATCGCCGCAACGGCGGCGGTGGATTTTGGCGAGGCGGCCCGATCGCGCCTTCGTTCAAGCACATCGATGTGTTACCGACGATCACCGCGAAGGCGACCGCCTGGATTGGCGAGCAGTCAGCCGACAAGCCTTTCTTTCTCTACTTCCCACTGAACGCTCCTCACACCCCGTGGCTGCCGACCGACGAGTTTCGAGGCAAATCGCAAGCGGGCTACTACGGCGATTTTGTGACGCAAGTGGATTGGGTGGTTCGGCAAGTGATGAACTCGCTGGACGAACATGGATTCGACGACAACACGCTGCTGATCGTGACCAGCGATAACGGTTCGCACTGGCCCGTTGGTGATATCGAGAAGTGGCAGCACGCCGCGAACTTGCACTATCGCGGCCAGAAGGCAGACATCTGGGAAGGTGGCCATCACGTTCCGTTCATCGCCCGCTGGCCCGGCAAAATCAAGGCTGGCTCGCAAAGCAGCGAGACGATCTGTCTGACCGATCTCATGGCGACCGCGGCGGCTGTCTCCGATGTTACAGTCCCGGACGATGCTGGAGAAGACAGCTTCAACTTGCTTCCCGCCTTGCTTGGCCAGCCGCTCGACAAGCCGATCCGTGAAGCGACCGTTCATCATTCGATGAACGGAACATTCTCCATCCGCTCCGGCGATTGGAAGCTCGTCGCGGATAATCTGGGGTCAGGTGGATTCACGGCCCCGAGAGTCGTGAAACCGGAAGCCGGGGGTCCCGGAGGTCAATTGTACAACCTGGCGGATGATCCCACGGAGGCCACCAACGTCTGGATCGAATATCCCGACATCGTCGCGCGACTTAGCGCGCGGCTGACGAAACTACAGGCAGCGGGGCGCAGTCGATAACGTGGCGTAAGGCGCTGCAAAACGTTTTAGCGGAACGGCGCAAGACGTCCGGTACCGAGCAATCGGAGGGCTTGCGCCCTACCGCTACTTCTCAATGCGGTAGGTAATTGTTACGCACTGCCTAATCGGCCCCCGCCGCGCAGCGGCTTTCCCTGTCTCGAATCAGAACGACGCGGGGGAAACAAAAGCGGCTTCGCCGCGGACCAAAGCTGTGACAAGTCACAGCACTCCAAATACTCGCGGTATAGCCTATGGCAACTGACTGGCGACGTTGCGATAATCGCACGGACTTGTAGTTCGCAATTCTCCCACGCAGGGCGGCTTCGCAACATGGATTACAAAGCCTTTGTCTCGTCGACCGCCAAGGATCTGCTGCCGCATCGCGCGCACGTGATTCAGGAACTGCGGCGAGCGGGCTTTCACGTCGATCCGATGGAGGACTGGCCGGCGAGTGCGGACGAGCCGAAGAAATTCTCGCAGGAGCGGCTGGACGGCTGTCATCTTTGCGTGTTGCTCATCGCCCGCCGGCGCGGATTCGTGCCGCCGGGCGAGGAGCACAGCATCACGCAACTGGAATATCGCGAGGCCCTCCGGCTCAAGATCGACGTGCTCCCCTACTTACTCGACGATGCCGAGACAGACTGGCCGGCCGAGTTCGACGAACGCCACGCGGACGACAAGCTCGCGGCGTGGCGGGCTGAGGTTGAAACGCGGTACGGCCGCGAGCTATTCACCAAGCACCCCGCCTCGATCGGCATCGGCTCGGCGCTGGCGCGGTGGGTGCGGGAAGACGGCTTCAAAGTCGCGCTCGGGCGTTATCTGCAACTCGTCGAGCGCGAGCACGGAGTCATTCGCTTCGTGAGTCTGCCGAGGCTGGAGGACAACGCGAACGCGCCGATCCAGCGGCTGTACGTGGAGCCGGCGGTCGCGCCGCGCTGGGTCTCGCCGGACGTGGACCCGCAGGAGTGGCCCGCGACCCAGCCACTGCTCGACGCCGTGGCCGAGCACAAGCGGCTGGTCCTCTTGGGCGATCCGGGCAGCGGCAAGAGCACGCTCGTCAGTTGGATCGCCTGGCAGCTTGCCCGGCATCACCACGACGGCACGAGCCTCTGGACCGAGCGACTCGGCCGGCTCGTCCCGCTGCCGATGATCCTCCACGATCTAGGCATCGGCCCCGGCGTGACCTGGGACAAGCTGCTCGACGCCTTCACCCAACAGCCGATGGGCAAGCTGCTCACGCTCACCAACCTGCGGAAGCTGTTGCGCGATGGCCAGGCCATGATCGTGCTCGACGGGCTCGACGAGATTGGCAGTCCGGCTGTGAGACGCGATTTGCATGAAGCGTCGCTCACTGGAATCAACAAATACAAGACCTGTCGGTGGCTGCTCACATCGCGAGTTGTGGGTTACGACGAGGTGCGGTTTCACGCGCAACCAAGTTCATATGTTTTCGGAATGATATACTTGACAAACCCACTCCGGGCCGGTAAAATGCGGGTATCAACACAAGGAACCCGACCATGCCGAGCAAGTACCAACGCAAAAACAACAGCGGATACAAACCGACCGGACGCAAGGCACAGCCGACCGGCACCGACGCTGATCTTAACCTGAATTCGATGCTCCCGCTATTCACGGACGAAGACAAGGCCCGCGAGTTCATCGAGTCGAAGCGGTGGCCTGATGGCCCTAACTGCCCGCATTGCGGCGAAATGGACCCGTACAAGCTGGAAGGCAAGGCCGACAGTAAGAAGCCCGTCCGCAAGGGTGTCTACAAGTGCCGAGGATGCCGCAAGCAATTCACGGTTCGCATTGGCTCGATCTTTGAAGAGTCGAAGCTTCCGCTCCGCAAATGGCTGATGGCAATTCACCTGATGACCAGTTCAAAGAAAGGCGTCTCGTCTCACCAGATCGCTCGCGAAGTCGACATCACGCAAAAGTCGGCGTGGTTTCTTTGCCATCGAATTCGCGAAGCGATGAAGCTCGAACCAATGGCGGGGATGCTTGAAGGGGCTGTAGAAATCGACGAAACGTACGTTGGCGGCAAGCCTCGTGACAAGGGACCTCACAACAAGCGAGGCCGCGGAACGTCAAAAAAGCCGGTGGTCGCACTCGTCGAACGTGACGGGCGCGTGCGATCGTTTCCGGTTGACCACGTCGATAGCGCGACGCTTCATGGTGCTGCTAAGAAGCACGTTGCCGAGAACGCTACGATCTTCACTGACGAGCTGAATGTCTACAGAGGCATCGACAAGCACTTCGCAGGGCATTACACGATCAAGCACAAGGCCAAAGTCTATGTGATGGTCGCCCCCGATGGTACGCCAGTTACCACGAACACGGTCGAAAGCTACTTCGCTTTGCTAAAGCGTGGTTACTACGGTATCTTTCACCACTACAGCGAAGACCACATGCACCGCTACTGCAACGAGTTCTCATTCCGCTGGGACCATCGAAAGGTCAGTGATGGCGAGCGGATGGTTGCAGC